>JAAZOQ010000391.1 GCA_012797695.1 Anaerolineaceae bacterium
AGTGCCGTGTTGATTACTCAGTTGAAGGATCCTGAGTATTTAAAAAAGGCGGAACAGCATGAGTGAGCACGAACCCTGTTTCATTGGCGTTGATCTGGGAACTTCTGGCTGTAAGACCGCGCTCATTTCGCTGAGCGGCAAAGTATTGGGCTGGGAATTCCAGGCGGTGCCGCTGCAGGTGCTGCCCAACGGCGGGGCTGAACAGGATCCGCGGGATTGGTGGAATGCCTTCCTGTTGACGGCCAAACGGTTGATTGCCAAAAATCTGGTGGATGTGGCGGATATCCAGGCGGTATGCTGCTCCACTCAGGGAGAGGGCACCGTGGCCGTGGACCGCGATGGTAATGCCCTGATGAATTGCATCCTGTGGATGGACATGCGTGGGGCTAGCCATTTGAAGAAGATCACCGGCGGATTCCCCGAAGTGGCGGGTTACGATGCGGCCAAACTGGCACGCTGGATCAATCTTACCGGCGGGGCGCCTTCGCTGACTGGCAAGGATCCTTCAGCGCATATGCTTTTCATTCGCGACGTTCATCCCGAAGTTTACGAACTGACGTATAAGTTTCTCAACGTTCTCGATTACATGAATTTGTGCCTGACGGGACGTTTTGTGGCCACCCCCGACAGTATTCTGACTTCGTGGGTGACGGATAACCGTGACTCTGCCCATGTCAAGTATTCCCCAGCACTGCTCAAAAATTGTGGCATCGATGCCGACAAATTCCCTGAGATCGTACCCAGCGATTCCGTCATTGGAGAGTTGAAACCCGAAATTGCCGCGACGCTGGGCCTGAAAAGCGGTGTCAAAGTTGTTGCCGGCGCCATCGATACTACCTCAGCGGCTATTGGCTCGGGTGCCGTCGAGGATTATGCGGCCCATTTATGTATCGGTACTTCTTCGTGGATTGCTACCCATGTACCTTTCAAGAAAACGGATTTGATCAGCTCACTGGCTTCAGTGCCATGTGCCATTCCAGGTAAGTTCTTGATGATTATTATGCAGACCACCGCTGGCGGTAACCTGACCTTTTTGCGCGACAAGATCCTCTATCACAAGGATGAATTGATGCGTGAGGAACACGTGCCGGATGTGTACCGCGTGCTGGACCGCATTGCCGAGCGTACTCCGGCCGGCAGCCACGGCGTGATCTATACTCCCTGGATTTTCGGTGAGCGCTCCCCGGTAGAAGACAGCAACGTGCGTGCTTCGATCTTCAACCTTTCGCTGGAGAACAGCCGTGAAGATGTTATCCGTGCTTTTCTTGAGGGGGTGGCGTTCAATACTCGCTGGATGGTAGGCCCGGCTGAAAAATTCCTGGGGCGCAAGATCGAAGCCCTCAATATTGTTGGCGGCGGAGGCAAATCCCCCGTGTGGTGCCAGATCTTCGCGGATGTGCTGAACATTCCCATCCGTCAGGTCGAGAACCCCATCGAAGTCAACGCCTGCGGTGCCGCGTTTATTGCCGCGGAGGCCTTGGGCTTGCTGAGCTTTGCCGATATTCCCAGCCGTGTCGAAATCGAGAATACCTATACTCCGAACCCGACCAATCGTGCCATCTACGACAAAATTTACGGCGAATTCGTCACTTATTACCAGCAGACCAAAGAGATTTACAAACGTCTCAATAGTTAACTTCTGCATCGATCCACACAGGGCACGGAGAAATTCCGTGCCCTGTTTTTTAATGGAGTCATTCTCCAAATGAGAAAGCTTAAAACAATTTGCACATTACAAATTTGTAATTGAGGAATGGCGTTTTTGGGGGTAAGATAGCGAAAGAAAGTTTGTGGGGAAGACACTCAACATTGCGGGGGAAGAAATGCAGCCATTCAAGAAAGTTATATTCATTGGAACAGCGTTGCTGCTCATTGCCGTCCTGTTCACCACAGCCCAGGCGGACTATCTGGGCCCGAACCGGGTCATCGTCACGTACGAGACCATCTACCAGCGCCAGGCCTGCCGCTTTGTGGATGTGCGTGACCCGGCTGGCCCGGGAGTCTGCGCCTGTACCATGACCGTCTATACTTCACCCACCGGGAGCTGCCCCGGCAGCGTGGATAGCCATTATTTTCATACCGATGTTTGTGGGTGGAGTTCAGAGAACCCCGATTGCACCGACGCCGGTTTGGATTCCATTAGCGGGCCCTCAAGCTCCATCCAGAGCTGCTCTCTGGGGGATCAGGCCTGTACCGCCGTCGTGATCGAACACCGCACCACCCTGGCCGCCGCCACCGTCAGCGGCGCCATCACCTGCTCCACTCCCGGCCAGAACGGCTGGTGCGTCGGCCCGGCCGTTCTCAACGTCAGCGGCAGTGAACCCCTCAGCGGCTACAGCATCCTCACCCTCGAAGGTACCCGCAACGGCGAAAGCTTTGCCTGCCCCGGTGACCACTGCAGCAACGTCCCCCTCAGCGAAGGCAGCAATGACTTCCAGTTCTGGGCCATCTCCAGCTACGGCGACAGCTCTGCCATGGGCAGCGCCA
>JAAZOQ010000392.1 GCA_012797695.1 Anaerolineaceae bacterium
AGAGCGGTGTGCTCATGCTGATCTCGGTGGTCAAGCATCGCTTTTTGGAACAGGAATTACGTTCGCTGCCCCCATTGGCAGACCAAATGGCCACCGCCATCGAGAACCAGCGTCTGTTCGAAAGCACCCAAGAAGCTCTGGCTGAGACTGAGCTGCTTTACAAGATTTCCAGTGGTATCGCTGAATCCACCAACATCCAGGAACTCATCGAACTGGTAGGGGAAAATGCCCTGCCAGAGGGAGCAGAAGCACTGCATTTGTTCCTGAATACTTTTGGTCAGGAAGAGAACGCCAGCGGATACATTCAAATTGGTTCCTACACCAGCGACCATCATTACCTTGCGGGAGATTCTTTCTTGCCGGAAGAATGGCTCACTTCGCTCGAGCTGCGCAAAGGGGAACCCATCGTATTTCAGGTTACGAAAAACCATGCTCTGGCAGAAGATTTCAAGAAATTCTGCGCCGCGAAGTCCTTCGAAAGCATGGCCATTACGCCAATGGTTTCCGCGGGTAAAGTTACCGGTTTCATCCTGGCCAGCACGCCGCGTGTTTTCGAGTTTGAGAAAGAGGAAGTGCATACCCTGCAGATCGTTACCAACGGTATCTCGGTGGGTATTGAACGTCAGCGCTTGTTGACTGAGACCCAGCGCCGCGCCCTTGAGCTACAGGCAGCCGCTGAACTGGCTCGCGATACTACCAGTACTTTGTCCCTCGACATTCTGTTGAACCGCATTGTCAATCAGCTGCAGGAACGGTTTGGCTTCTACCATACTGCCATCTATCAACTAGACGAGACCGGGACTTATCTGGCCATTCAAGAAGCGACTGGCAAAGCCGGGGCCGAATTGAAGCAAAAACAGACCCGTATCGCTATCGGTGCCAAATCAGCGCTGGGAGTTTGTGCCGCCAGCGGCAACCCCGAGCTGATTCTGGATACCACCAACAGCCCAATCTTTTATCCCAACCCGCTGCTGCCTGATACACGTTCAGAACTGGCTTTGCCTCTGAAAATCAGCGGCAAGGTTACCGGTGCCCTCGACTTCCAATCCAGCCGTCCCAATGCGTTCACAGCGGGCGAAATTACGGTCTTCCAGATTCTGGCTGACCAGATCTCCATCGCTATTGAAAATGCTCATGCTTACGAAATTTCACAGCAAGCCGTCGCTGAAATGCGTGAACTGGATCGTGTCAAGAATCAATTCCTGGCGAACATGAGCCATGAACTGCGTACCCCGCTTAATTCGGTGATCGGTTTTTCGCGCGTCATTCTCAAAGGCATCGATGGCCCCATCAATGACGTCCAGAAACAGGATATCAGCTCGATCTATTCTTCAGGTATGCATCTATTGAACATGATCAACGAAATTCTGGACATGTCCAAAATCGAAGCCGGTAAGATGGAACTGCAGCTTGAAGAAAGCAACATCAGCGACATCATCAACTCTACCGTTTCGACAGCAATGGGGCTGGTCAAAGACAAACCCGTACATCTGGTACAGGATGTGGCTCCCAACCTGCCGTTGGTTAAACTCGACTCGATCCGCATCGGTCAGGTACTGACAAACCTCATCGGCAATGCAATCAAGTTCACTGAAAAAGGCAATATCACCATCGGGGCCAGGCTTTCTGAAAGCCCGGAGAAAAAGCCCGAGATCATGGTCACTGTCAAAGACTCCGGTATCGGCATCGCCCCGGAAGATCAGTCAAAGCTGTTCCAGCGCTTCTCGCAGGTGGATGATTCACCTACTCGCAAGACTGGTGGAACGGGTCTGGGGCTTTCCATTTGCCGCTCTCTGGTAGAAATGCATAAAGGCCGCATTGGTTTACTGGAAAGTGAAGTGGGTCAGGGCAGTACTTTCTTCTTTACCCTGCCGCTGGAAGAACCCAAAGAAGAAATCTCACTGGACGAACTCATCCATGAGAAAAACATCATCCTTTCCATCGATGATGACCCGCAGGTCATTGCTCTGTATGAGCGCTACCTGCAATCCAGTGGTTACCAGGTCATCCCTGAAACCGACCCCGCCAAAGCCGTGGAACGTGCTGAAACGCTGCAGCCCATGGCCATTACGCTCGACATCATGATGCCCGGCAAAGACGGCTGGCAGGTGATGCGCGAATTGAAGCAAAATGAAGCTACCCGCAACATTCCAGTGCTGATCTGCTCGATCCTCGAAGAAGAGGAGAAAGGCATCAGTTTGGGGGCCTCAGATTATCTGGTCAAGCCCTTCATTCAGGATGACCTCATCCGCGCGGTCCACCGTCTCGAAAGTGACGGCGAATTGCACAACATCCTGATCGTGGATGACGATCCGGCAGACCTGCGCCTGACGCAAAAGATGCTCGAAGATGCCGGCCACTTCACCGTAACCACGGCTGAAAGCGGACGAGACGCCCTCGAATCACTCACCAATTCCGTACCGGATATGATCGTCCTGGACTTATTCATGCCCGGTCTGAATGGCTTCGACCTGCTGGAAATTTTCCGTTCTGACCCCAAACTTAGCCAGGTACCGGTTCTCATTCTCACCGGAGCTGATCTCGACACCGACCAACAAAAGCAGCTTTCTGAGTTTGGCAACCATCTGCTCACCAAAGGGATGTTAAAAGAGAAAGATTTGCTGAAATATATCGAAGAATCGTTGAACCGCATCAAAACCAATTTTTTGAATGGATAACCTGTAAATGTCCTCTCATTTCATTACTGTCTGTCTGGATTGTGGTGCCCAATCACCTTTCTTGCCCGGGGCACCGGCTTGCCCGAAATGTGGCAGTCTGTGGCGTGAAGCAATCTATGATTACGAGAATCTTGCCTTCACATTGCCAGTCGTTTTACCCGGGCGTCCCTTCGATATCTGGCGGTACCGCGAACTGCTGCCCATCCGTGACCCCAACCCGGATTATTCTCTCGGAGAAGGCGGCACGCCGCTGATCCACGCTAAGAACCTGGGGATGATGCTGGGGCTGCACAATCTTTACATCAAAGATGAACGGCAGGGACCGACCACATCGTTTAAAGACCGGCAGGCAGCGCTGATGATGGCCTCGCTCAAAGAAGCCGGGATCAACGAATTGGTATGCGCTTCCACCGGCAACGTCGCCATCTCTTATTCGGCCTACGCTGCCCGCGCCGGTATCAAATTATGGGCCTTTTTGACCTCACTCGTACCGGCTGCTAAAATGCGCGAAGTCGCGCTCTATGGCACTCAGGTAGTCAAGATCACCGGAACTTACGACGAAGCCAAACAGCTAGCCGCACAATTTGCTAAACAAAGAAATCTTTTCCTCGATCTGGGCGCGCGTAGTATTCCCTGCCTGGAATCGATGAAAACCATTGCTTTCGAGATCACCGAGCAGCTCACCGCCCTGTTTGGGCCGCCCACTGCCCCGGACCAGACAGAACAGGCCACGCCTTGGCGCAGTCCAGATTGGTATGTTCAATCAGTCAGCGGCGGCATGGGGCCGCTGGGCGTGATGAAAGGCTTTCACGAACTGCATTTGATGCGTCTGACCAATCAAGAGCCCAAAGTAGCCATGATCCAATCAGAAGGCTGTGCTCCTATGGTGCACGCCTGGAAGCAAAAAAAAGACACCGCCATTCCGGTTAAATCGCCGCATACCCTTATTGAAACGCTGGCCACCGGGGACCCAGCCAGAACCTATACGCAAATCTACAAGAAGATGAAAGCCGCCAGTGATGGGGAATTCGAAAGCGTAAGCGATGAAGAAGCCTTCCGCGCAATGCATTTCCTGGCAAAGATGGAAGGGCTTTCCATCGAACCCGCCGCGGCAGTGGCTTTTGCCGGGCTGGTCAAGCTGGTACGTGCCGGCAAGATCAAAGCGGACGAGATTGTGGTGGTCAACTGCACCGGCCACACCATGTCGATCGAACGTAATATCCTCGGCGAAGGCTGGGAACGCAATATCAACGTCACCAGTGACAGTCTGGACGAGAATGGGCGCGAAGAAGGGCTGTTGGCTGCCCTGAGCAATGTAGGGATCGACCGTTTCCCGCGCATCGCCATTGTCGATGACGAACCCAATGTGCGTACCTTGATCCGTCGTATCCTGCAATCACAAGGGAATTACAAGCTATATGAAGCCAGCAACGGCAAAGACGCCGTGGAGATGATCAAGAAAGAGCATCCCAATCTGATCTTACTTGATCTGATGATGCCGGATATGGATGGCTTTCAAGTCATGGATGCCCTGCAATTGAATCAAGAGACAAAAGACATTCCTATCATCGTCATCACCGCCAAGGAACTCACCCCGGCAGAGAAGAACCGTCTCAAAGGGCACATTCAATCTCTGATGCAAAAGGGTGATTTCATGAATGACGAACTGCTGGATGAAGTACGCGCTTTATTGAAGTAAGCGAATGGACGAGCGAAAAAAAGGGATTATTGCTTCGATTTCTTCCGCTTTGCTGCTTGGATTGACCCCAATTTTTGGTAAGCAATCCATGCTGCTGGGCTTTACCCCTCTGGCCGTCGTAGCCATCCGGTCATCGATTGCTGTCATTTTGCTGTTAGCTTACCTGCTGGTGTTCAAGCGCGCGTTCTTCTACATCTACCCGTTGGGGCTGGCCGGATGCGCCATTGCTGGATTCGTCAATGGCATTGGTTCCATTTTCTATTACACCGCCCTGTCCCGTCTGGATACCAGTATCGGCCAGCTGCTTTATTCGTTCTATCCCCTCTTCGTCGCCCTGTGGCTGGTACTGGATCGTCAATCGGTTAGCCGCATCACAATTTTGCGTCTGCTGCTGATCTTGCCCGGGGTATACCTGCTGGTCTCCAACGCCCAGCACAAGATCGATCTGGTCGGCGCTGCCATGATGATCGCCGCCTCGCTTTTGTATGCCCTGCACCTGATCATCAATCAGCGCGTTTTGTATGAAGTGCCTGCGCCTACAGTGACGCTGTATACGTTGATTTCCATGGCCGTTACCGTTACCGTCGCCTTCGCAATCTTCTCCCCTTCTCTGCCTCCAAGCGGTACCTCGTGGATGCCGCTATTGATTCTGGCCGTCATCACCTTCGTTTCGCGGTTGACCTTGTTTCTGGGGGTCAAAAGTATCGGCGGGCTGCAAACTTCCATTCTCGGCCTGGGAGAATTGCTGGTCACCATCGTCATTGCCCAACTATGGCTGGGCGACCGTTTGACCACCGATCAATGGATCGGCGCCTTTTTGATTGCGCTTAACCTGTTTCTGGCTTCCTTCGACAATTCTTCTCCGCAGCGGCGCCAGGCAAAAGGTTTCTTACGTTGGCTGGATCCGCCCTCAGTGCACCCCACCGATTTCCCCTATCAAGATCAATAAAACGTTTTAAAAAGAAAAAGGCCGCTAAAACAGCGGTCTTTTAGGTATCTGGGTGGGTGATGGGTTTCGAACCCACAACATCCGCTTCCACAGAGCGGCGCTCTGCCATTGAGCTACACCCACCATGAACGACCAAATTCTATCACAGCCCTGACGCGTTCGCAAGGAATTCACGTACGGTTTCGGCGACTTTTTCCAAAGCCACCGTTTTTTGCTCACGAGTGGGCAAATTCTTGATGGTAGCCTCCCCACGGGCCGCTTCATCCGGGCCAAGGACCACGGCCACGGTGATGCCCATACGGTCAGCGAACTTCAATTGTTTGGGCAATTTCGCGGCTTCGTTATAGCAAATGGTCTTGATGCCGTCCTGCCGCAGAGAACTGGCCAGAGCCATAGACTGCCCAAGCAAAGAATCATCAAAAACAGTGACCAACGCGGTTTGAGTTAATTGCCCCACTTTGGGGAGCAGCCCAAATTTTTCGAGCAGCAGGGTGATCATGACATCACCCATGGCAAAGCCCACTCCCGGCAGCGGATCACCGCCAACATCGCCGACCAGGTTATCATAATGGCCTCCGCCCAAAATGGCCCGGCCATCCCCGGTCACGTCCCAGGCTTCGAAAACGATGCCGGTATAGTAATCGAGACCGCGGATGATCGAGGGATCGTAACGCACATAATCCCGGACGCCCATCTTCTCAAGGGCGGCGAAAATACGGATAAGTTCTTCTGATTTTTGCCACAAATTCTGATCGTCGAGCAGCTTTTTCAGGTTCTCGAGATCCCCCAAAGAAAGGCCTATTTCCTGGCCATAATTGTTCCACTCATCACCGTGCATTTTATCGCGGCGATCGATCAGACGGAAGACTGACTTGTGTTTTTCTTTCTCGATGCCCAGCGCAATCAGTTCACGCTCCATCAGCTTGCGGTGATTGACTGAAATTTTCACCTGATCAGAAGAGACGCCGGCCGCCTTCATAAATCCAGCACAGATTGCCACCATCTCAGCGTCCGCCTCAGGAGTATTGCTGCCGATCTGGTCAATATTCCACTGGAAAAACTCGCGAGTGCGTCCCTTCTGCGGACGCTCATAGCGCCAGAACGGGCCAAAAGACCACCAGCGCAGCGGGTAGACCAGCTCATTTTGCTTTTGGGCCACCAGACGTGCCAGCGACGGGGTTAATTCCGGACGTAAAGTGATCAGATCACCGCCGCGATCCGGAAAGACGAAAGCCTGCTCTTTGACCAGTTCCTCGCCTGACTTGGCAGCGTAAAGATCGATCTTTTCGAGAAATGGACCATCCCATTCTTGATACCCGAAAGATTCGCTCACCTGGCGAATTTTCGAATACAGCCACTGGCGAACTTCCATACTCTCCGGATAAAATTCTCGTGTTCCTTTGACAGCTTGAATGGTGGTTTTCATAAGCGCGACCTTCGAAAATAAGATACCCAGATTTTAGCATAAAGTAATGAAAGAAAGCGATGTTTCTACTTGCATAAACTGTTTACTTCAAGGTATGATAACTATTATTCTCTTTTCCCAGAACAGGCAGAAATATGAACGTTTCAGAATTGATCAGCTTAATTGATGGTAATTTATTGAATCCGGACGCCAACTTGAACCGCGAGGTTAAGGGAGGCTGCGGAGCTGATCTGATGAGCGACGTTCTTGCCTCAATCAAACCTGAAGCAGTACTTCTTACCGGATTGTGCAATCCACAGGTGGTACGCACGGCGCAAATGGCTGATGTAGCTGCGATCGTGCTCGTCCGCGGCAAAGTCCCTCCCAGCGAGACCATCGAGCTGGCAAAAGCGGAACACATTGCCTTGATCTCTTCCCGCTATGGGATGTTTGAGTTATGCGGACGGTTGTACCAGGCGGGGTTGCCCAGTTTCGAAGTCTCGGTCTCTGACCCAGAGTGTGGTTGCGAAGAATAGAGAGGCAGGATGGCTGAATCCTCCGCGGTTCAAGGCAGGATCATCACCGATCAACAAGCAGAAAACATCACTCGATCTGAAGAGTTAGCCTATGAGCTAAAGGTAAAAGAGGTCATGTCAAAGGATCTCATTACCGTTAGCCCTGAGACATTGATGGAAGAAGCACTCGAGATTTTCCGGACTCACCGGATTTCGGGTGCTCCTGTTCTTAATAATGGGGAACTGGCTGGCATCGTCAGTATTGAAGACCTGATCCACTGCCTGCAAAAAAACGATCTAAAAGCTCCAGTCGGCCATTACATGACGTCCAACCCGGTCACCGTGCGCGGCTCCGACCCGATCATCGAAGCTCTGAAAATGTTCGTAAATTCCCATTACGGCCGTCTGCCCGTGCTCGATGTTCAGCAAAAATTGATCGGCATCATTACCAAAGGCGATATTACCCGCGGCATTCTCAAAGCCATCCAGAAAGATATCCAAGAAGAAGAGGTACGGCGCTACCGAGCCAGCCATCTGTTCGAAGATATCGAATCGGATCGTTCCAGCCTGATCCTGCGCTATACCATCAAGCAGGGAGATTTCATCCATGGCGGCGCAGCTTCTTCGGCCATCAAACGTGCTCTGCTGCGTCTGGGGGCCAATCCGCAGATTGCCCGCCGCACGGGTATCGCAGTGTATGAAGCCGAAATGAACCTCATTATTCACACCAATAACGGCGGCATCATCCGCACCGAAATTGAACCCAATCAAATCTCAATTAATATCTATGACGATGGCCCCGGCATCGAAAACATCGAACTGGCCATGCAGCCCGGATATTCCACTGCCAGCGAAGCCGTGCGTGAACTCGGCTTTGGTGCCGGCATGGGGTTGGTAAACATCCAGCGCTGCGTCGATTCGATGAGGCTTGAATCCATTTTGGGCAAAGGAACGTCGTTGAAATTAAAGATCTTGCTGCCGCAAAAAGAATCTGTCGGTGAAGGAAACTCTGGATAACAGGAGTGGATATGAATCTTCAGCAAATCGTTGATCAGTTAGCGCTTACCCCCTTGACCGCGCCTCAGGACTACACCGCTATCCAACCCACCTGTGGTTACGCTTCTGACCTGCTCAGTTGCGTCATGGCCGGGGCAGTCCATGGGTCGGTGTGGGTTACCCTGCAGGCCCATGCCAACATCGTGGCTGTGGCTACCTTACTTGATCTCTCCGCGGTCATTATTACCGAAAACGCCCAGCCTGATGCAGAAACCATCGCAAAAGCCAATCAAGAAGGGATCAACCTCTTTTCTACCCCCGAGCAGACTTTTGCCATCGTTGGCCATTTATGGGCCTTGGGGCTGCAATGTGCGAAAGGTGAACTCAAATAGGAGATGCCGCGTTGCTGCATCCATTTCGCGCTGAGCTTCACGTCCATACCGTTCTCTCTCCCTGCGCCGAAGTCGAGATGATCCCGCCGTTGATTGTCGAGGAGTGCGAACTCCGCGGCATCAATCTGATCGCCATTACCGATCACAACTCGTCGGCCAATATCGCTTCTGTGCAAAAGGCGGCTCAGGGGCATCAATTGACTGTTCTGCCGGGCATGGAACTGCAAACCATCGAAGAAGTACACTCGCTGTGCTTCTTCGATACGCTGGAACAGATCACAGAGTTTCAAAAAATCGTCTCCGTTACCCTACCCCCGATAAAAAATGACCCCGATCATTTCGGAGAACAATTTGTGGTGGATGAAACCGGAGATTTCATCCGCCGCGAAGAACAAATGCTGATCATCTCTTCTTCACTGACCCTGCATCGGGCCTGGCAAATTGTCCAGGATCTGGGCGGGCTATTCATCCCGGCCCATGTCAACCGCAAAGCCTTTGGCCTGCTCGAAAATCTGGGGTTCGTGCCGCTGGACATTCCCATTCAGTGTGTCGAGATTTCGCGCCACCTCAAAGCGGATCAGGCCGCGCTTCAATTTCCCCAAATCGCGGGCTATCCGCTTCTCAAGGGCGGAGACGCCCATCGGCTGGACGAACTGGACGGAATGAACGAGTTTCTCCTCGCAGAGCCCTCTATTCGTGAAATTTTACTGGCCATCGAAGGAAAAGATGGTCGTACTGTGAATATCCGTGATTAAATTCACTGGTCAAATTGTGAAATTTTTATAAAATCATCAAAAAGGTTGAGAGTTTTCTCATTACTAATAACCACGGAAAAAGCGGAATGCAGTAAAATCAGTTATTGAAATACCTGATATTGGAATAATTGAATACTGGTAGCTTATTTATTGTTCAAGCTCTACACGCTTGCCTTGTGAGCGCGGTTTAACGAATGTCTGACCAGGTGTATTCAACACCTAACTCATCTGCATCGGAGTGTGTTTATGGCGAATGAAGATTTATCGAGCAAAGTCGCAATCAATGACCCGCTGACGGATCCTACCCAGAAAGCAATCATTGACCAGATCATCGAAGAAAACAAGACCCGGCCAGGGGCCACGATGGTTGTTTTAAATGAGCTTCAGGCAAATATCGGCTTTGTATCAGAAGAAATGCAACAGTACGTTGCAGAAAAATTACAAGTCCCCGTTTCTCGGGTACATGGAGTGATCTCTTTCTACTCCTTCTTCACCACTACCCCCCGCGGCAAACATACCGTCAAGTTCTGCATGGGCACGGCGTGCTACGTGGGAGGCACCCCCGCTTTGATCGAAAAAGCCAAACAAATTCTCGGTGTGGAGCCCGGGCAAACCACCCCCGATGGCAATATTACCGTCGAAGTTTGCCGCTGCGTGGGCGCTTGCTCACAGGCCCCGGTGATTGTGATAGATGATGAAGTCATCGGCCGCATGAAACCTAATCGATTGCCGCAAGAATTGAAAAAGATCCAGATTGTAACTGAGTAAAACCTGTGCGTGAACTTTCCCTTCACCTGCTGGACATTGCCGAAAACAGCGTGGCAGCCAATGCCACCCAGGTGAAGCTGGCCGTCATCGAAGATGACCGGACAGACCTTTTACAAATGAGCGTCGAAGACAACGGCAAAGGCATGGATGCGGAAACGGTTGCCAAGATCACGGATCCTTTCGTGACCTCGCGCACCACCCGCAAGGTTGGGCTGGGACTGCCGCTATTGAAAGAAGCCGCCGAAGCCTGCAATGGATTTCTCAAGATCACTTCCCAGCTTGGGGTGGGGACAAGGGTCGAAGTGCAATTTCAAAGAAGCCACATCGACCGCATGCCCCTTGGAAATCTGGCAGAGACTTATTCCCAGCTTCTGATCTTGAACCCCCAGATCAACTGGCTCTTGCTCTACCGTTTCAACGACCGGGTATTCGAGCTGGATGATCGTGAGATCAAATCTGGCCTGGATGGAATTCCCCTCACCGAGCCAGAAATTATCGCTGCCTTACGCAAAATGATCAGTGACGGAATCCGCACTGTTCAAACGGGTGATCCCGAATAATTCAGAAATTCAGTCAATTTGCTCTTCAGGAGAGAAAAATGACCACAATCAAAAGCCTTGATGATCTAAAAAAAGCCAGAGAAGAAGCACTGAAGAAACGCGAAGTAAAAGCGGCTTCAGGCACAGCTCAGGTAATTGTGGGAATGGGTACCTGCGGGATTGCTGCAGGGGCTCGTGAAACGATGAAAGCCATTCTCGATACCATCGAGAGTGAATCCTTGAACGGAATCATCGTTACCCAGACGGGATGCATTGGGCTCTGCGAAAAAGAACCCATCGTGCAGGTAGTCATTGGCAGCCAGCCCAAAGTCACCTATGGCAAGGTCGACCCTGAAGTAGCCCGGCGCATTCTCCATGAACACGTCGTCAATGGAAAGCCGGTCACCGATCACGTGATCCAGATGTAAGTGTTTTATTGCATCACATCTCATTCGAAGCTGAGAAGGTATCTAATGAAGTATTATCGCTCACATGTTTTAGTCTGCGTCGATCCAGAATGCCTGAAAAAAGGTGCCCATGAGATCATGGATGCCTTGCAGGATGAACTGGTTAATCAAGGACTGAATGATGAAGTGCAAGTTCTCGAAACTTCACGTATCGGTGATTGCGCTCACGGTCCTGAGATCATGGTTTATCCAGAAGGGGTACATTATGCCCATTTGACCCCGGCGGATATCCCCTACATCGTCAAAGAGCATTTCCTCAAAGGCCGCGTGGCTTCACGGTTCGTCGAAGAAGTCAAAAAATCAAATGATGAAGAATTAAGCGCACCTACGGCCAAGGAAGTACGCGTCGTTCTGCGCAATTGCGGTGTCATCGATCCTGAAAATATTGAAGATTACATTGCCGAAGACGGGTATCAGGCACTGGGCAAAGTACTGACCGAATATACCCCAGAACAGGTCATCGATATCGTACTGCGCTCTGGTTTGCGCGGCCGCGGTGGAGCTGGCTTCCCGACCGGGAAAAAGTGGCAATTCTGCCGCGCCAGCGCTGAGACCCCGAAGTACATCATCTGCAACGCGGATGAAGGTGACCCGGGTGCGTTCATGAACCGTCGTGTCCTCGAAGGCGATCCGCATTCCGTGCTGGAAGGGATGATCATCGGGGCCTACGCCATTGGCTGCAATCAGGGTTACATCTATTGCCGGGCAGAATACCCGATCGCCGTGCGCACCCTGAACATTGCCATCAAACAGGCCCGCGGAATGGGCTTGCTGGGCAAGAATATTTTGGGCAGCGGTTTCGATTTTGACATCGAAGTGCGCATGGGTGCCGGTGCTTTCGTTTGCGGTGAGGAAACCGCCTTGATGTCTTCCATCGAAGGTCGTCGCGGTGAACCACGTCCGCGCCCGCCCTTCCCGGCGGTCAAAGGCCTGTTCATGAAGCCTTCAAACATCAATAACGTAGAAACCTTCTCGAACATTCCTCAGATTGTCCTGCGCGGACCAGAATGGTACGCCAGCATGGGCACTGAGAAATCCAAGGGCACCAAGACCTTCGCTCTGGCCGGGGATGTCAAACATACCGGTTTGATCGAGGTTCCCTTTGGGCTGTCCCTGCGCGAGATCGTCTACGACGTCGGCGGCGGCATCAAGGATGATAAAGGTTTCAAAGCCATCCAAACCGGCGGCCCGATGGGCGGTTGTTTACCCAAAGAATACCTGGATCTGCCCATGGATTACGAAGAACTCGGCAAAGCTGGTTCCATTATGGGCTCTGGCGGTCTGGTAGTCATGGATGAAGGCACCTGCATGGTCGACATCGCCCGCTTCTTCATGGAATTCATCCAGGATGAGAGCTGCGGTAAATGCACCCCCTGTCGGGTGGGCACCAAACGCATGCTTGAAATTCTCGAACGCATCTGCGACGGCAAAGGTCAGGACGGCGACATCGAAACGCTGGAAATGCTCTGCGAGCAGATTCGCCAGGATAGCCTGTGCGGTCTGGGCCAGGGAGCTCCCAACCCGGTCGTCAGCACGCTCAAACACTTCCGCGACGAGTATGAAGCGCACATTTACGAGAAGCGCTGCCCCGCCAAGGTTTGCAAAGCCCTGATCCGCTATGAGATCACCGATGGGGTCTGCACCGGCTGTACTGTGTGCGCCCGTAACTGCCCGGTCTCAGCCATTTCTGGTGAACGGCGCCAAACCCACGTCATCGACCCGGATATCTGTGTCCGCTGCGGTATTTGTATGCAGGTCTGTAACTTCAACGCCATTGTCATTAAGTAGTTTTGGGAGTTGAACTCCCTTTAATCCAAAGCACGTCTGATCAACGCAGCGAGGAGGATAGAATGACAAAAGAGAAAAAAGATAGCGCACCGATCGTTCAACCCATCGTTGAAAAAGCTATCCAAAGGTATGGAGCAAGTCAAGACGAGTTGATCCCGATCCTCAACGATGTCAACCGGGAAATTGGCTATCTGCCCGGTGAGGCTTTGGATGAGATCAGCAGACAACTCAAGTTGCCCAAAAGCCAGCTTTTCTCAGTGGCCAGTTTTTATCGAATGCTCTCGACAAAACCACGTGGTCGACATGTGATCCAGTTTTGCGAGAACGCTCCCTGTCATGTTGCCGGAGGCCGTGAGGTCTGGCAAGCTCTGGTGGATGAGCTTCAGCTTGAAGCGGATGAAACCAGTGCAGATGGCAAGTGGTCTTTAATAACTACCAGTTGTCTCGGGGTATGCGGTGTCGGGCCCGTACTGATGATCGATGATGATCTTTACGGCAATGTCAATCCGCGCATGATCCCCGATATTCTCGCTCGTTATCACTAAAGGAGGCGACTCACATGAAAGCGATCCGTTCCATGGTTCTCGTCTCCAGTGATCCCACCAGTATCGAACGCGGGGCCAAAGAAGTCTATCAGGCTCTGCAAAAAGAGATCAAAGCTTTCGATCTGGAAAATGAAGTTTCACTCTCGATGGTGGGAGATGTTGGCCGGCACGAAGCAGCACCCCTGGTTATTGTTTACCCGGAAGCTGTGATCTACGGGCCGGTGAAAGCCTCAGATGTCCACTTTTTAGTGGAAGAGCACCTTTACAAAGGAAGAATTGCTGCCGGGTTACAAGCCCCCACACGCGAATTGACCGGAAAGATCGCCTGGCTTTCGGCGCGCAAGGGTACCCTCCCGGCAGAGCAGCGCATCGTTCTCGAAAGGGCCGGTATTATCGATCCCGACTCGATCGACGATTACCTGATCCACGATGGCTATGAAGCCCTGGCCAAAGTGCTCACCTCCATGAACCCAGATGCCGTTCTCGAAACGCTCGAAAAATCTGGCCTGCGTGGACGTGGGGGAGCCGGGTTCCCAACCGCGGCCAAATGGCGCTTCGTCAGAAAGACGAAAAGCGAGAAGAAATACGTCATTTGCAACGCTGATGAATCCGAGCCGGGAACTTTCAAAGATCGTCTGATTCTGGAAGGTGACCCGCATGCGATCATCGAGGCCCTGGCCATTGCCGCCCACACGGTTGGCGCAGATGAAGGCTATATCTACATCCGCGGAGAATATACTCTGGCCCAGCAACGCGTCCTGCGCGCCATCGAACAGGCCCATGAGATGGGTTTTCTGGGAGAGCATATCTTCAACACAGATTTCTCCTTCGACCTGCATGTCCATTCAGGGGCCGG
>JAAZOQ010000393.1 GCA_012797695.1 Anaerolineaceae bacterium
AAGCGAAAAAGCCAGCGCAATTGCGCTGGCTTTTTGATGAACGTCAGAGATTTTTTACGGCGCCGGCAATGTTGCCGACGGCTGCGGCGTTTCAGTCTCAGTTGCCACCGGAGTCAGTGTCGGGGTTAGAGTAACCGTGGAAGTTACCGTTGGCGTAGGAGTCGGCGTTACGGTCGGCGTAAGAGTAGGGGTCGGTGTAGGCAAAGCAAGATTAAGATGAATCGTTTTTTTCGCATACCCGCCTGTGTTATTGGTCATGTGAATCTGCAGCGTCACCGTTCCTAGCGGCAACTCACTGACATCCCAGGTAGCCAGCGTTTGCAGCGCATCTGAGATTGAGGTGCTCGAATCGACAATCGTCGTCCACTGCGAAGGATCGCTCCCCAGGCCATAATTCAACGAATAATTCTTGAAACCAGATGGGGCATTCACCACTGCCTGCACAGTTACCGGGCTTTGCGTGATTGTTTGATTTTCGACAAGATTGACAAATTCGATCTTCGGCTGCGGATCTTGAGCGGTACAGGCCCGGCTGGGAGCAAAAGTGATCGGATCAGGAAAATTTTGACTGTGCGCCCAATCCGCGCCTTGAGAAGTGGTCGTGATCCACTTGATGGCCGAAGCATCGGTGATGTTTAGCGTATACTTCTGCTCTACGAAGGTCTTGCAATCGTTTGAGGCCGCCAACCCCGTCCAGGTATCGTAATACAAATCCTGCCAGAGATCGTGATCCTGCGTCAGCGGCGGTTGGCCTTTGGCAAAGATCTCAGTACGCTGCTCCGGGCAATGGCTGGAAGGTTCCGTACCGGAAACAGAACAAATGATATGATCCTCCACATCGGTCGGACGGGTAAAATCGGTGGGCGAATTATTCGTGAGAGAGGAAATTGCTTGCTGCATAAACGTGGACCAGATTGGCGCAGCACCAGTGACCCCGCTGGTACCCTCCATTGGTGTATTGTCGGCATTGCCGACCCACACTCCCACTGCGAGATCAGGGGTATAGCCCACCGTCCAGTTATCCCGCGAATCATTGGTAGTACCCGTTTTCACTGCAGTCGGGAAGGGTAGCTTGAGCGCCGAATTGGCCCCAAACATGGGGGTACGCGCGGCATTATCCGAAAGGATCGAGGTGATCAGGTAAGCATGATCCGCTCGAATGATCTGGGTACCAGACGGGTCAGGCGCCTGATAGATCACGTTGCCTTGATAATCGGTGATCTTGGTAATAGCGTAAGGAGCATAATGTACCCCATTATTGGCATACGTCGAAAATGCTGAGGTTAGCTCAAGTAAAGTCACTTCACCGCCGCCCAGGGTCAGCGAAAGACCATAATCGTTGCGGGTGAGTGTGGTGATCCCCATGCGCTTGGCAAAAGAAATGAAACCGCCGCTGCCCGGGTTATCGGGATCGCTGTAAATTCCTACGTATTGCAAAGCCTTGACTGCCGGGATGTTGTAAGAATTCGCCAGAGCGGTACGAACTGTAACCGGGCCGTGAAATTTGCTGTCATAATTGACCGGCACGTAAGGATCGCTGGGATCATTCGGGTCGCCGGAAGGCGGAAACTCACTTGGCACATCCCAGATCAGCGTGGCCGGGGTCCAGCCCTTTTCAAAAGCGGCCGTATAAGTCAACGGTTTGATGGCTGAGCCCGGCTGACGCGGCTGGATTGCCATGTTGATCTGGCCGGCATTGACGTCATCATAGAAATCCGCGGACCCCACCATGGCCAGGATAGCCCCCGTATTGGGGCGGATCGCCACCAGAGCACCATCGGTCACGTGCTTATCAGCCAAAGCGCTGACTTGATCTTTGACAATTTGTTCTGCCTGCGATTGCAGGCTGGGGTCAAGAGTGGTGTAGACCTGAAAGCCCGAACGATAGATCGTCTGGGCGTCATATTGCTGCTCGAGCAAATAGCGGATATACATGACCCAATGGGGATAGGTCATGGGATTGGTTTTGGGAACAAAATTGTAGTTCTGAACCGCAACGTAAGCATCCGCTGCCTGCTGCGCGCTGACGCACACCGGCTGACTGCTGTTGCTGACTGTAATGCAGTTTCGCTCAGATGAAACCTGGTACATCAGCGTCAGTACTTGCTTATCCCGGTTCAGGGTATCTTCTGGGTCGGAATAGATATCATAGACCGCCGGGGATTGGGGAAGCCCGGCTAAAAAGGCAGCCTGCGCCAGGGTAAGCTGATCAGCAGTGGAGTTGAAATAAGTTTCTGCGGCAGCTTCGATGCCATAGGCCAGATTTCCATAATAAATCTCATTTAAATAAAGCTCGAGAATTTGGTCTTTGGTGTAACGCCGCTCAATTTCTGCGGCCAGGATGATCTCTCGAGCTTTACGCCGGATGGATACCTCATTCTTCTCAGTAGGCGAAAGAAGCAAAGCCCGTGCCAGTTGCTGCGTAATCGTCGAAGCCCCGCTGACCACCTCACCATGCGTGTAATTCTGGATCAAAGCACGGGTG
>JAAZOQ010000002.1 GCA_012797695.1 Anaerolineaceae bacterium
CGCGGGTTGATAATAGACCACCGCGTGCTCACCGCACAGGATCATCTTGCCAGGGGCAGAACTGGAAATTGCGGGCATTCTAGAAGAGGTAAAAAATTGTCAGCACGGTCAATCCCCACAGCACAATGGTGGCCTGCAGCGGGTGATCGTGCAGCAGGATTTCTTCGGGCTCGCCGCCCTCATTTTTCATTTGAATGAGGTAAAGGTAGCGGAAGATGCCATACAGCACAAACGGGATGGTCAGCATCATGGCATGATTTTCAGGTAGATTGGGTGCTGAGAAGGTGTATAGCGAATAAGCGATGATGGTTGTGGCAGAGACCACGGTGATCATTTGATCAATGAAGGTAATGGAATAACCATCGAGTACTTTGCGGTGTGCTCCGGTGGAACTTCCCATGACGCTGATCTCTGCCCGGCGTTTACCAAAGCCGATGTAAAGGGCCAGCAGGGTAGTGACCACGTATAACCACGGTGAGAACCGTTCGACGTGGATGACTGATACGCCTGCTGCGACGCGCAGGACGAACCCGGCAGCGATGATCATGACGTCGATCAAGGGGATGTGTTTCAGCCATTTGCTGTAAGCCAGATTCATCAGCAAGTAGACAAGTGCGATCACGGCCAGTTCAACAGAGAGAAAATACGCTCCCGTCAGCGAGCCGAGGATCAAAATGATTGCTGCTGCGATAGCGACTGGGATAGGCAACTTCCCGGCTGCGATAGGGCGATTCTTTTTTACCGGGTGATTGCGGTCAGCTTCGATATCCATCACATCGTTAAAAAGGTAGACACTGCTGGAGAGGAAGCAGAAGATGAGAAACGCCAGAAAAGTATGCAGCAGCGAGGTGAGATGCAGAAGTTGGCGATCAAATACCAGAGCTGCAAATACGAATGCGTTCTTCGTCCATTGGCGTGGACGCATTGCTTTGAAGAGATATTTAATCATGGAATTAATATATCACAAGTTGCCCTTCACAAGTAAAATAACGACATGGAAAAGATCCGCCTGGATTTATTGCTTGAACAGAAACAGATGGTCGAGAGCCGCTCGCAGGCCCAGCGTTTGATCATGGCCGGGCAGGTGCGGGTGGCGGGTCAGGTAGTCTTGAAGGCTTCGACGAAGGTCGAGCCTCAGAGTACGGTGACCATTGACCAGCCGCCGCCGTTTGTTTCTCGTGGAGGAGAAAAACTGCTGGGCGCGCTGGAGGCTTTTGACCTGCTGGATCTGCACGGGCGGGTTTGTGCGGATATCGGGGCCAGCACGGGTGGTTTTACCGATTGCTTGCTGCAGCATGGGGCCAGCAAAGTTTTCGCAGTTGACGTTGGTTACGGTATTTTGCATTGGAAAATGCGCAACGATGAGCGGGTGGTGGTCATGGAACGCACCAATGCCCGTTACGTGGAAGGGTTTGGTGAGCCTATCTCTTTGATCACCATTGATGCTTCTTTTATTTCCTTGAAGATATTTTTACCCGTTTTCAAGAAATGGTTTGCTGATGAGAAAGGGGAGGTTGTTGCTCTGATCAAACCGCAGTTTGAAGCAGGCCGCAAAGAAACGGCCCGCGGCGATGGAGTGATCCGCGATGCCGTGGTGCATCGCCAGGTGCTGCATGAGATTTTATCGGCAGCCGAGGCGGAAGGGTATGCAATCACCGGCCTGATTCGCTCACCTTTATATGGGCCCAAGGGGAACACAGAATTCTTAGTCCACCTTGAGCTTCCTGGTCAGAACCTGAAGTCTCTCGAAGAGTGGATTGCCCCATTATTTGTGGAGCCCGCTGAGTAGAGGATGATGTCGAGGTTACCAAGAATCCCAATAAAATAGGTTATACTATCACCGACTATGCCTGCTGACACTATACGTAACTTTTGTATTATTGCCCATGTTGATCATGGCAAATCCACTTTGGCTGACCGGATGTTGCAGATCACGCATACCATCTCTGATCGCGAAATGGTCGAGCAGGTATTGGACTCAATGGACCTGGAACGCGAAAAAGGCGTTACCATCAAAGCCTCCGCGGTGCGCATGTATTACGATTATCAGGGTAAACGCTACGAGTTGAACCTGATCGATACCCCAGGCCATGTGGACTTTAATTATGAAGTGAGCCGCGCGCTGGAGGCTTGTGAGGGGGCAGTGCTGGTGGTTGATGCCACTCAGGGGGTGGAGGCTCAAACGCTGGCGAACCTTTACCTGGCGATTGAATCAAACCTGACCATCCTGCCGGTCATCAACAAGATTGATCTGGCCTCTGCTCGCCCGGATGAGGCAGCCGAAGAGATCGAGGCGCTGATCGGTACCCCGGCGGAATCAGTAATACGTGTCTCCGCAAAAGAGGGAATCAACGTTGATCAATTGCTGGATGCGATTGTCGAGCAAATTCCGGCCCCGCAGGGCAATTCTGATGCGCCGCTGCAGGCCTTGATCTTCGATTCCCATTACGATTCTTACAAGGGGGTCGTGGCCTATATTCGAGTGGTCAACGGCTCCATCAATATGGAAAGCAATTTGCGTCTGATGGCGACCAACTCTGATCTGAAACCGGTCGAGGTGGGTATCTTTTCTCCGGGAATGGTTGCGACGGGGAGTTTGCAGGCTGGGGACGTGGGTTACATTGCCACGGGCTTCAAATCGGTAAAAGAATGTCGCGTGGGTGACACCCTGACGCTGGCCAATAACCCGGCGGCAAAACCTTTGCCCGGCTATCGCCATCCCAAACCCATGGTTTTTGCCGGGATTTATCCGGTCGAAGGCGAAGATTACGAAGAATTAAAGGAAGCACTCGAAAAGCTGCAATTGAATGACGCTTCTTTGACTTTCGACCCTGAAACTTCACAGGCCTTGAATTTTGGCTTCCGTTGCGGTTTTCTGGGCCTCTTCCACATGGAGATCATCCAGGAACGCATCGAACGTGAATACGATCTGGATATTGTGGTAACTGCTCCCTCTGTAGAATATGAAGTGGTTATGAATGACGGCGAAATCCAACTGATTTCTTCGCCGGCCAAGTTGCCGGATGAGACCCTGATCGCCGAGGTTCGCGAACCCTGGATGCGTCTGGAAGTGATCACGCCGACTGAGTTTTACGGGGTGATCATGGACCTGGTCACATCGCGGCGGGGTACCTTTATTTCGCAGGATTATCCCGCTCCCAATCGGGTGCAGTTGAATTATGACATTCCGCTGTCTGAGTTGATCGTCGATTTCTTCGATGAACTCAAATCACGTACGCGGGGTTACGCTTCAATGGATTACCATTTCCTGGAATATCGCCCCGGGAACCTGGTTAAACTGGAAATTCTGGTAGATGAAGAACCGGTGGATGCACTGGCTGCCATCGTTCACAAAGAGGATGCTTACCATAAAGGTCAGGCACTGGTGACGAAACTAAAAGCCCTCATTCCGCGTCAATTATTTGACGTGGCCATTCAGGCTTCTGCCAGCGGACGGGTGATCTCGCGAGCCAACGTCAAAGCCATGCGCAAAGACGTGCTGGCCAAGTGTTATGGCGGTGATATTTCCCGCAAGAAGAAATTGCTCGAAAAACAGAAAAAAGGCAAGCATCGTATGAAGATGGTGGGCAATGTGGAAATTCCACAGGAAGCCTTTATGGCAGTCTTGAAACTGGAGGACGATTGAGCTCCGCCCAGAGAAAGAAAAAATCGAACGTTTTGCGCTGGTTACCGGGGGTATTGATCAGCGCGATTGCGTTATATGCCCTGTTCCGTTTGATTCATTTGCAGGATTTCAAACGGGCTTTTGCTACTGCGACCTGGCAGTATGTGTTGGTAGTGGTTCTGATTCAGGCGACCAGCTTGCTGGTTCGCGGCAAAGCCTGGCAGACCATTCTAGGGCATGGGGTGACCTGGAAGCAGGCCTTCTTTGGCATCAGTGAAGGTTATTTTCTCAATAACATCTTCCCGCTGCGGGCTGGGGAAATTGCTCGTTCCGTGTTCATTGGTAAGTCTTCTGGTCTGGGCATGTTCCACGTACTATCGACGATCGTGATTGAACGTGTTTTTGATGTGGCTTACGCGGTGCTGCTGGTCTTGATTACTTTGCCGATGGTGGTGGGGGTTTCTTGGGTAAAGACGGTTGCCACGACCGTGTCGATTTTAGTGGCGGCTGCTCTGGTGATATTGTTTCTCATTGCTCGTTTTCGAGTTCAGGTGTCTGCCTGGATCGAAAAACTGGGCAGCCACTGGAAGTGGGTCAGTAAGTACGTCGTGCCTCAGCTCGAAAAACTGATGAATGGTCTCTCTGCTTTGACCAACCCGGTGCAGTTCCTGCTGAGTTTATTCTGGATTGGTCTTTCTTGGGCCATGTGGGTCGGGATGTATTGGTTCCTGGTGCAGCAGATTTTACCGGGTGCCTTACTGTGGAAAGGCGCTTTTCTGGGTGGGGTTCTCTCACTCGGGGTTGCCATTCCCTCCGCTCCGGCGGCCCTGGGAGTTTATGAAGCCTCGATGGTGGCAGCACTGGTTATCCTGGGCGGAACGGAATCTGTGGCCCTGGCTTACGCGGTGTTACAGCATGGAATACAATTTATTATCAGTGCTATTTTTGGATTATGGGGGCTGGTTCGTGAAGGCCAGAGCCTGTCTTCGCTGATGCAGAACATTCAGCGGGGCGAGGCCGACAAAGAATCAGCCGAGGAATCGAATTAGAAATCATGGAGTCAAAATAATGGATGGAATAACCTTGATTACAGGTGGAGCTGGCTTTATCGGCTCCAATTATGCCGATCGCTGTATCTCACGCGGTGAAAGGGTGGTCATTTTCGATAACCTTTCCCGCCACGGGGCCAAGACCAACCTGGATTGGCTGCGCCAGAAACACGGAGAGAAATCATTTCAGCTGGTGGTAGGGGACGTCAGGCACGCCGAGGAGATCAAAGGCGCGGCCCGTGAGGCCAGCCGTATCGTTCACCTGGCCGCACAGGTGGCCGTGACTACTTCGGTCACCGATCCACGCAACGATTTTGAAATTAACGCGATAGGGACCTTTAATACCCTCGAGGCAGCTCGATTGTCAGGGAATCATCCTTCATTTGTTTACTCCTCTACCAATAAAGTTTATGGTGGAATGGAAAACGTTAAAGTGATCGAGAAAGAAACTCGCTACGATTACGCCGATCTGCCTCTGGGAGCTTCTGAAGAACAGATCCTTGATTTCCATTCTCCTTACGGCTGTTCAAAGGGAACGGGCGATCAATACGTGCGTGATTACGCGCGCATCTATGATCTGCCCACGACAGTTTTTCGTCAGAGTTGCATCTATGGGCTGCGTCAGTTTGGGGTGGAAGATCAGGGCTGGGTGGCCTGGTTCATTATTGCGGCCATTACCGGGCATCCGATCAGCATTTACGGCAATGGCAAGCAGGTACGCGACATCCTCTTTGTCGATGATTTGCTGAATGCGTATGACGCGGCACTCCAGCATCCTGATAAGGCGGCCGGGCAGATTTTCAATGTTGGCGGCGGGCGTGAAAATACCATTTCCGTCTGGCTGGAATTTGCTCCCATGCTCGAGAAGTTACTTGGCAAAAAGATTGAGGTCAGTTGGGGGGATTGGCGTCCCGGGGATCAGCCGGTGTACATTTCGGATATTCGTAAGGCTCAGCGGGTATTGGGCTGGTCTCCCAAGATCAGTGCCCAGGAAGGGATTACTCGCCTGTTCAACTGGGTCAAAGAAAATCGTTCCTTATTCTAAAGATGAAGATTCTGATCGTTCTTACCTATTACCGCCCGAATATCAGCGGATTGACGATCTATGCTGAGCGCCTGGCTAAAGCGTTTGTGAAACGAGGCCATCAGGTCACTGTGTTGACTTCACAGTTTGAGAAGTCACTGCTGCGCGAAGAGATGGATGAAGGGGTAAAGATCATCCGGGTGCCAGTTTGGTTTCGGGTCAGCAAGGGCGTGATCATGCCAGCTATTGGGATGATGGCGAACCGGCTGGTAAAAGAAAATGATGTTGTCCAGTTGCATCTGCCCCAATTCGATGCTGCAGGGATCTCGATCCGCGGCAGGCTGTTGAAGCGGCCGACGATCACAACTTATCATTGTGATCTGTTGATGCCGGCCGGCATCATGAGTAAAGCCGCTAACTGGGGCGTGGACATCATGAATTTGATCACAGCGATCTTTTCTCATCGCATCGTGACTTACACCCAAGATTATGCTGATCATTCTCATTATTTACGCCATTTTTTGAAAAAAGTGAAAATTGTTCCTCCACCGGTTGTTTTGCCAGTTGCTTCCTCTGCTGAGATTCAGCATTTTGGCAAGCAGCACAACCCGCAGGGCCATCATCCCATGATTGGCATGGCGGCTCGCTTTGCCACTGAAAAAGGGGTGGAAGTGCTCTTGAATGCGCTCCCGGCGATTTTGCAGGCTTACCCGGAGGCGAAAGTTCAATTTGTGGGTCCTTATCAGAATATCATTGGGGAAGAACAATACCTGGCCCGTTTGATGCCACTGATCCAAAAATATATCGAGAGCGGTCACTGGGAATTTGTTGGCTCCTTACAACCGCAGCAGATGGCAGCTTTCTACCCTAATCTGGACGTGCTGGTCGTTTCCAGCTTGAATTCTACCGAAGCATTTGGTCTGGTTCAGATCGAGGCCATGATGAATGGAGTTCCCTGTGTGACCTCGAATTTGCCGGGGGTACGCCAGCCGGTAAAAATGCACCGCATGGGCCGGATTTTCGAGATTGGGGATGCTGCCGGGCTGGCCCAGGGGATTGCCGAGGTCATGCAGCATAAAGCGGAAATCGAGCGCGAAAAAGACGCTGATTTTTCCCGTTATTCGCCAGAGAATGTGGCGGAGCAATATGAAATTCTTTTCAATGAAATCTCTCAAGAGTTAAAGCACACCAGCAGCGATTGATCGAACAGACGCTGAAAGGTAGGTCTCCATGAAACGCTCAGAATTTTCTTCGGAATCCGGTCGCCGGCAATGGAAGATCTCGAATCTCTCCTGGATTTGGGACGTTCTTTTAATCGGCGTTTTGGTATTAGGGGCTTATTTCCGCTTC
>JAAZOQ010000394.1 GCA_012797695.1 Anaerolineaceae bacterium
AGGGCCAGCTCTTCCAGGGTGGGTTCCCGCCCCAGGGTTTGCACCAGCGCACGTTGCACGCGCAGGATGCGCGTGATGGCCTCGAACAAATGCACCGGGATGCGGATGGTGCGTGCGTGTTCGGCAATGTAGCGGCTGATCGATTGTCGGATCCACCAGGTGGCATACGTCGAAAATTTGAAGCCGCGGGTGGGGTCGAATTTCGAGACGGCACGCAGCAGCCCCAGGTTGCCTTCCTGGATCAGGTCGAGGAAGGAGATGCCGCGCCCCAGGTAACGTTTGGCGATGCTGACCACCAGCCGCAGATTGGCCCGGATCAGGGTTTGATTGGATTCGTCGGCACGGCGCTTGATGCTGTCCGTTTCCTCTTTAAGTTGAGTTTCCTCAGGCAACTGCCGTTTTATCCAGCTTGCCTGCGGCATGGTCTCTTTTTTCGTCAGGTTGGCCAGCATGTTTTCGGCCAGTGAATTGGGCATCATGTACATGCCCAGAAAAGTTGTGAAGGCAAAACGCACCAGTTTTTCCCACTGGGCATCTTTTCCCCATAGTCCGTTGTCAAGATAGGAGCGCAAATAAGATGGGTCGTCAGCCTGCCATTGCCGCTTGAGCAGTTGGGCTTCGGCCAGCATCAATGCCAGGTCCGGAATTTCGTGTTGATCCATTTCGCGGGCGCTGGTCTGCAGCGATTCCCAGGCTTCGACGGTTTCGTCGATGAGCTTGGAGAAGACCCCTTTGTAGCGCTCCGGGTCGTCTGCTTTGGATTGATTGATTAATTTTTCAAGGTGAATTTGTGCTTCGATGCGCGCCGCCAGACGGAATTCGCTGTCGGCATCCAGCAGATGGATCTGCCCGATCTCTTTCAAGTACAACCGTACTGGGTCTTCTGATAACTCCAGCGCGATCGAGGGGTCTTCGAGAATTTCCAGAGGGTCTTCGTTGATGATGTCGTTCCATTCACCGTTAGTTTGCGACAAAGCGCTGTCATCCGGTTCCTGCTTGATCAAAGCATCATCATCCAGCCCGACGCCGTCGTTCAACGGAATCTTGATGGAGTTCCCCTTGCTGCTCGGTTTCCGGCTGGTGCCGGTCTTGGCAGGCTTCTTGGTGGGTCTTGCTGCGGCAGGTTTTGCCGTCGTGGAAGTTTTCTCGGTCACGGTGGATGTGCTCTTTTTGGGCATGGGTTAACTATACCATAATCTAAAAAATCAACTTGTCAATACGGATTGGGCCAGTGCCCGGTCTAATTTACCCCGTAACAAGGTAAATTCCAACGTTTTCTTCATCCAATCTTTTTGATCGCTCTCGTCTTCTTCGTCTTCCTTTTCTTCTTGCTGCAGAAAGCGCAGTTGGCTCAGCGCTTCGTTGACCCGGATCAGGCGTAGATTCATGACTGAACGGATCAGATCTTCTAGAATTTTATCCTCGTTTTTTTCTTCGGCAAAACGATTGGCGTGCAGCAATTGTTGCAGTGCTTCTTGCAGTTCCTCGGATAATTTTTGCCGGACGTATTCCTGTGTGTCGAGCTGGTCTTGTGCCAGTGCCTGCAGCAGCAGTTCGCAGATTTGTTGATAGGCCGCGCTGCTGAAGTCGTTGCGCGAGAGCCGTGTCAGATTGGCGGCCTGCAGCGAGCGGTCCAGCGAATACACGTTTTCGGGCTTACTCAGCAGCAGCTCCAAACAGTGTGTTTCCAGCGCCAAACCGCGGTCTTCGACGTGCGTTTCCTGTGCGGAGGGCCTTTCCGCAGGCAATCCATCCACCCGCGTGTGCCGTCGCCGTGAGCTTTCGCGCACGCGCTGAGTGCCCAGCAGGGTGCGCTCGTCCAGGCGCAGCAGGCGGGCCAATTGCTGGCGGTAGGCATCACGCTCCACCGCGGAGGGGACGTCTTCGATCAATGGCTGTACCTGGGCCACGATGTCCGCCTTTACTTTGGCGTCGTCGATGTTGGCGTGGGCGGCCAGGGTTTCCATCACGTGCACCACAATGGGCTTGGCCCGGTCGAGGATGCGCTGCCATTCGGCCGCGTCCTGCAGTACCACTTCGTCGGGGTCCATCCCCGGCGGCATGGTGGTCACGCGCACGTCCGCCTGCAGGCGTGCTTCGTGGCGCAGCAGACCGTGGGCATCGAACACCAGTTCCTCCTCACGGTCGAGGGCATTGCGGGCCAGATCCAGCCCGCGCAGGGTAGCTTTTTCGCCGGCCGCATCCGCATCCAGCGCCAGCACGATGCGGCGCGTGTATTTCTTGAGGTAGCGCAGTTGGTCTTCGTTGAGGGCGGTGCCCATCGGCGAGACGGTATTGGTATACCCGGCTTGATGCAGCACGATGACATCCAGATAGCCTTCGACGATCACCACCTGATCGTTGCCGCGGATCGTCTTGCGGGCGCGGTCGAGGCCGTACATCAGATGGCTCTTGTCGAACAGCGCCGTCTGGGGAGAATTCAAAAACTTGGGCTGATCTTCGGGGTTGAGGATGCGCGCGCCGAAGCCGGTCATCTTGCCGGCTGCGTCGCGGATCGGGAAGGTGATGCGGTTGCGGAATTTGTCGTATACCCCGCCGCTATCGCGTTCGTTGACCATGCCGGCTTGTTTCAGTTCCTCCACCGCATAGCCCTTGCCCAGCAGCATGCTCATGGTGGCTTCGTATGAATCGGGGGCGTAACCCAGCCCGAAGGTTTCGATGGTCTCTTGGGTCAGGCCGCGTTTATAGAGATAGTTCAGCGCTGCCTGACCGGCCGGGGTGCGCAGCAGCGAATGGTAATAGCTGGCTGCCTCTTCGAGCAGCGCGCGCAGGCGCTCGAACTCTTCTTCCGCGGCTTTTTTCTCGGGGGTCATCTTTTCCAGCTTGACCCCGGCGCGGTCGGCTAAGTAGCGCAGCGCTTCGCTGAAATCCCAGCCTTCTTTCTTCATCACGAACTTGAAGATGTCGCCGCCTTCGTTGCATTCCCCGAAGC
Source organism: Anaerolineaceae bacterium (assembly GCA_012797695.1). Taxonomy (GTDB): domain Bacteria; phylum Chloroflexota; class Anaerolineae; order Anaerolineales; family Anaerolineaceae; genus UBA6107. Next base: position 2,954 of record JAAZOQ010000394.1, read on the forward strand.
AGCGCCACGTGCCCGAATCCGGGAACACGGCAAAAGCGGGTGTCTTGGTATTGTGATGGAACGGGCAAAAGCCGGTATAGCTCTTCCCTGAGCGGCGTAATTTCACCGTCTCAGAGACGAGATCGACGATATCGATGCGGGACTTGATTTCATCTATCGTGGACATACTATGTATGGAACAGTCTTGACTTTTCTTCTGTGGAAATGTCTTCAGTTGGAATCAATTTATAGTGCTTTTCGGATTTGATTCTGATTCCATCTGGCGTTTGGGCAAAACTAAAAAGAGCAATGAGATCTTTAGAAATGAATTGGGCTGCAATTGGAATGCATAATAGGTTATTGAATTTACTTTTGCACATTGCAAAATCTTGTTCAATTTGCACAAGCCCAATCTTATCAGTTTTTCCTTTGGCTTGAACGGGAAATACGTAATGAGTTCCTTGTTGGTCAAGACCAACATATACCTCATCGGTTTCGATTTGTCCTATACCTGTAATGGCTGTCCTTAAGTGGTTTTGCAATGAGTAGCATGTCTTTCCAGTAAAAATATCCAACAGTCGGTTATATCGTAATATTGCCAAGAGAGCTTGTTCGTCAGAATAAGCGTATAGCGATATTAACCCTGGTGTCGAGTCGGGTATAGCAACTTCCTCTAATAGTGATGATGGAATGATTTTGTCTTCATTGGATAATGTAAACTTATAATTTCCCTGTCCAGCCAGGGAAATGGTCCAGTGTTTCCCTTCGGGTGCCGTGGATGTAATTTCACTGGGCAATTCGGTTCTGAACCGGAATGAATAAATTAAATCTCCCAAGTTCTTTGGAATGTTGATTCCTAGTTCTTGGGCTACGGATATAAATTCTTCTCGTTTGAACTCGAATTCATTAATGCCCAAATGATAATGGTTCTGAAATATTTTCAGGATTATTTTTTCATATTTATTTCCCGGCATTTTTTCTCCTTGCTTTATCCTGGCCAGCGTAAGAGTAGAACGTCTTCACGTAGTTGATTCCGGGTTGCAGTGGCCAATCGTGTTCTGAAGGGGTCTATACCTAACACCTCGTATCCATATTTTTTTGCTACCGTTCCCAACAGTTCACTTGTTCGAATAAGTATTCTGAAATAAGATGCCTGATCTCCAACAACATAAGCTAATTTAGCTCCAGGCTTTAAGACACTGCGCAATTCGCTGAGATGTTTGGCCATTCCGCCGAAATAATTCATCGTTACTTTGTAGTACATTTTTTCAAACCCCGAGGTTTTTCCTAGCTCTATTCGTCTTCTTTCGATTTCTTTTGTGAGTTCCATAATTTCGGAGATGTCTTCTATTTCAGAATAATCATTATCTACTTTGTAAATACCCCTTGAGTTTGATCGTACCAATCCTTTTTTTACAGATCGAAGCTCTTCACTATCATTAATGAAGCCAAGAAAAACTGATTCTAAGCGAGTTGTTCGTGTGTAGTCTTTTTCATTGGGGTAGGGAGGAGAGGTAATGACAAAATCGATTGAATTTCTCTCCAAATCTTGTGATAAGCTTCGCGAATCTAATTGATAGATATTGGCTTCTGTATAATTGTCTCGGTTTTGCTTCAGGTCAGCCGCCATTTTTTTGATTTCAAATAACCAGTTTTCAACAACTGGAATGTCTTTCTTGATTTTTCCTACACCAACTTCCGGCCCAAATGAAAGGTTGCTGAAATGGAAAACGAGCGATTTTGCAAAGGCGAGTTCTTCTAATTCTCTATACTGTTCTTCTCCAAAATTTTTAATGCATTCAAGCAAAATGATGGATTTGTGTTTGGGAAGTGGGCTGATAGAGTTTCTGATGAGAAGTTTTTCGCTCTCAATTGAAAGTGATAGCAGTTTTTGGGGCAGATGTTCTGTATACTGTGAGTCATCTACCCCAGATTCCCGAATAGCTTTCAATGCCATTTCGGCAATGAGTTGAGAATTTTTATTGAGTTGATCAGGATCTTTGTCCCAGTTAACCTTAACTTTGCTTGCGAAAAAGGGAAACGGATTGCTTTCGATCCCCACACTTGGAATTCCAAACAATTTGCATTCAACATTCGTGGTACCGGTTCCACAAAATGGATCGAGAACTTTTTGAGTTGGGGTTATGTTGAAATCTTGTAAGTACTTTCGGACCAGTTGTGGGGGGAAAGAAAGTACAAATCGATACCAATCATGAATTGCCTGATCTTGAATTTCTAAAACATTCCTTTTTGAATTAGGCAATTCATGATTCGTATTGTATTTAGGATGGGTAATAGACATTGTATCCATATTGTTACCTTAAATCTATTATATATGTGAACAAGTTTATTACCCAAACTAGTTATTGTTAGAACCCCTCGAGCACCGAGAAATCCGCCACACCCTTGGCCAGAGCGGACACTTTTTGCAGCAGGCCCAATCGGTTGGCGCGGACGGTTTGTTCCTCGGCCATGACCAGCACGCTGTCGAAGAAACGGTTGATGACCGGCATGGCCGGCAGAAAGGCCTGCATCAGATCTTCTACACTGCCGTCGCGGCGTCTGGATTTCTCGATCTGCTGCAGCGCGGCGTACAGGTCCCGCTCGGAATCTTCTTCGAAGGCCTCGACGTTGATCGGGTAGGTGACCTTCTGATCGCGGGTAATGCGGACGCAGCGTGAGTAGGTCTGCAAGACGGAGCTCCAGTTGGCGCGGGTGACCCAGTCGCTCAGCTCTTTGACGGCGCGCACAGCGCCGGCCGGGTTGATTGCCTGTTCCGCCAAAATGGCGTCCACGACGTCGTAGCGGTAGCCGGCATCGGTCAGGCTGTTCTTGAGACGGCCTTCGATGAATTCCAGGCAGGCCTGGCGCGTTTTGTCGTCCGAGGTGATGGGCAGGTTCTGGCTGGCTAAGGCGATCCCTTCGGCCAGATCGAAATTCAGGTCGAATCCGGCCAGGGTTTGCACCAGGCCCAGGGCCGCGCGCCGCTGTGCGAACGGATCCTTGGTACCGGTCGGGGCCAGCCCGGCGGCAAATAATCCAGCCAGACTATCGAGGCGGTCGGCCAGACCGATCACCATGCCCACTTTATTCGAGGGCAGGGCGTCGCCAGTGAAGCGCGGCAGATAGTGATCGAAGATGGCCTGCGCCACTTCCTGGTTTTCGCCGGAGTGCAGGGCATAGTACTTGCCCATGATCCCCTGCAGGGAGGTCATTTCCACGACCATGTGGGTGACCAGGTCAGCCTTGCACAGCTTGGCGGCCCGCTGGGCGGTCTTGGTTTCGCCTTCGCTCAGTTTGAAGTACTCGCATAGTGCGGGCATCATGGCTTCGATGCGCTTGGATTTATCCAGCATCGAGCCGAGTTTCTGCTGGAAGGTCAGCGTGCCCAGACGGTCGAGTTCGTCTTCCAGCTTGTAGTTGAGGTCTTCGTTGATGAAGAAGGCGGCGTCTGCAAACCGCGCCCGGATCACCTGTTCGTTGCCGTCGGCTACGGTATCCAGACCGTTGCGGTCGCCGTTGCGTACGGCGATGAAGTAAGGCAGCAGGCTGCCGTCGGCTTTTTGCACCGGGAAGTAGCGCTGGTGTTTTTTCATCACCGAGATGAGTACTTCAGGGGGCAGCTTGAGGTGTTCAGGGTCGAATCCGCCGCGCAGCGCGGTGGGGGCCTCAACCAGTTGGGTCACTTCGTCGAGCAGGGCTTCTTCGATCTTCACTTCCGCGCCAGAGTCGAGCATGATCTGCTTCACCTGTTCGCGGATGACAGCTTTGCGTTCTTCAGGGTCGATGAGGATGCCTTGCTTCTTAAGCGCGGCCAGATAGTCGGCGATGCTCGTCACGGTGAAGGTTTCCGGCTCGTAGAAGCGCAGTCCGCGGGTGGCGTTGGATGCGGTGTAGCCGGCGTATTCGAAGGGCACCGGCGTGCTGCCCAGCAGGGCCAGCAGCCAGCGGATGGGGCGGGAGAAGGCAATGTTGGTGCTGTTCCAGCGCATCGATTTCTCGAATTTGATGCCCGCCACCAGTCCCGGCAGGGCTTCGAGCAGCACTTCGTGCGTGCTGCGGCTGGCTTCTTTGACCATGGCGACCACGTAAGAGCCGCCGTCGATCTCACGGATTTCGAGGTCTTTCACCGTCAGTCCCTTGCCCTGCGCGAATCCTTCCGCGGCGCGGGTGGGGCTGCCATCTGGGTTGAAGGCTCGTGCGGCCGGGGGGCCTTTGACGACGGTGGTGCGGTCTTGCTGGCGCTCGGCCAGGTCTTCGACGATGGCGACCAGCCGCCGTGGAGTGCCCTGAATGGTCACTTTACCGTGGTTCAGACGCAGTTCATCCAGCAGGGCCGGCACGCGCTCTTTGAGTTGCGCGATGGCGGCTTCGAGGTCGGCCGCCGGCAGTTCCTCGGTGCCGATCTCGAGCAGGAAAGGCGCCGGTTTCGTCGGGTAATCGGTCGGATTCACGCGGATCGGGGCTGCCGCGGTGGCTTTGTTCTTGTTCAGCCACGGAAAGCCCTGTTCCTCGCGTTGTTTGACGTAATTTTCAGCGTTGCGATGGGCCAGGTCGCGCATGCGTCCGAACAAAGTCTGCCGTTCGGTGACGCCCACCGCACCGCGGGTATCCAGAATGTTGAAAGTGTGCGACAGTTTCAGAATGTAATCGTGGGCGGGCAGTACCAGATCATTCTTCAGCGCTTCTTCGGCTTCGGCTTCGTAGATCTTGTAAAGCTGGCGCTGGCGTTCCACGTCGGCAACTTCGAAATAGTACTTGCTGTGCTCCACCTCGCCTTGATAGTTGATCTCGCCGTAGGTGTACTTGTCATTCCAGTGCATCGTGCGGAAGTGGTGCTCGCGCTGCAGCGGCATGGTGATGCGTTCCAGCCCGTAGGTGATCTCCACTGCCACCGGGTCCACGACCAGCCCGCCGGCCTGCTGGAAGTAAGTGAACTGGGTGATCTCCTGACCATCCAGCCATACTTCCCAGCCCAACCCCCACGCCCCCAGCGCCGGGCTTTCCCAGTTGTCTTCCACAAAGCGGATGTCGTGCTCGCGTGGATTGATCCCCAGCGCTTCCAGCGACTGCAGGTAAAGCTCCTGCGGATTGCCCGGATCGGGTTTCAGGATCACCTGAAATTGATAGTGCTGCTGGAACCGGTTCGGGTTCTGCCCGTAGCGTCCGTCGTCCGGGCGGATGGAGGGCTCCACATAAGCCACGCTCCAGGGCTCAGGCCCAAGCACCCGCAGGAAGGTCGCCGGGTTCATCGTCCCCGCGCCTACCTGGGTGTAGTACGGCTGCCAGATCAGGCATCCGTGGTCTGCCCAGAATTTTTGCAGTGTCATGATTACAGATTGAAAATCGAGGCTTTGTGTCATTATTCCTCCTACCACACGGCAGGTTTTTAAGTTTGAGATAGATTATTATACCGCGAGAAAGGATGAGAGAGAACGCACCTGCCTTGGGTTATCTCCACACCTGATTGTGATGTATAATATATACATCTAATAATTGCGCCGTTTATATATGTTTTAAATGAATTGAACTGAGAATGAACTGAGAATGAACTGAGAATGAACTGAATGAACTGAATGAACTGAATGAACTGAATTAAAGGAGAAGTATGTTAGCGCAAAAGAGCATCAAGAAAAGAGTCAATATTATTCTGGATGAAGAGACTCAGCAATACCTGGCTTTGGCTGCAAAAGAGCGGAATATTTCTGCTTCTGAGTTGGTACGTGAGATGATCTATGAAATGAAGCAGAGAGAGAGTCAGAAAATCCTGCGTGAGGCAGCCGCATCGCTTTACGATGTGTACGCGACGGATAAAGAATTAACCGCTTTTACTTCTTTGGATGGAGAGGATTTTCAGTGAAAATGAAACGCGGGGAAGTCTGGAAGGTGCGTTTGAATCCTACCGAGGGATCAGAGATCAATAAAGAGCGCCCTTGCGTTGTGGTCAGTAACGACGCCATCGGGATTTTGCCATTAAGAATCGTTGTGCCGGTTACAGAATGGAAAGAGCGCTACTCGGTGGCGCCCTGGATGGTTCCGCTTGAGGTGACTGCGGTTAATGGCTTGTCGAAAAAATCGTCCGCGGATACTTTTCAAGTCAGATCAATTTCAGAAGAACGTTTTATTGAAAAACTGGGAGAAGTCAGCCGTCAGGATTTGCAGTCAATTGAAGCGGGTCTCGCAATTTGTTTGGATTTGACGGCGCGTTGACCTCAATTTATTAATTCGGAATAATATGAATAGCAGGGGAAAAGTAAGAGGCAAAATTGGGGGTAAAAGTTAAAGCTGGAATTGCATATGAAATAATAGTTTGATTTTATTTGTCAATTCTTTATAATTAAAGAAACCTGAGGAGGAAAATTGTGGGCTTGCTTTCAGAAAAGATTTCGGGTAATAACTTAAATAAACCATGGGTTCCAATCGAACTTGATTCAATAGATGAAATATTTATTGAAATGGCAAAACTACAGGGCAATTCATGGGCAAGCCGTGGACAGGCAAAATATTATGGGGAACAGCTCTTTCCACCGATTGATAGAGTAGAGTTTAATTGTCTGACTCGTATTGAAAAATTAGCTTTGGAACAAGAGGAAACGATTTTAAGATCTATGGATTTGGTTTTCTTCGCTCAAAGATTTCGATGATCCTTTCAACAGCTTTTTCGGGTTCTTCATGTTCCCAAATACGGATTACAGTCCACCCAGCTTGTGCTAGTTTCATATTTGTATCTAAATCTCTTTCTTGGTTATGTTTTATTTTTTCCATCCAAAAGGCCGCATTCGATTTGGCTTGTGAACCATGTATTGGACAACCATGCCAAAAACAGCCATCGATAAATATGGCGATTTTCGCAGATTTGAAAAGAATGTCTGCCCTTCTATTTAATTCTTCGATGGGTCGACAATCGATTCTGTATCGAAACCCCTTTTTGAAAAGTAGAGATCGGATGGCTTTTTCAGGCGCTGTGTCCCTTGACTTTACTGCTTGCATGCGTTTCAGAGCAGCGTAAGACGAGGCTGACGGTGGCTTGTGCATAGTATTCTTTCCAAGTGATTCATCAGGAGTTAATCAACAAGTCTTTAATCCGCCCTTTGATGTTTTCGAACACACCAGTCAAGTATGATTTGGCTGCTGAACTCAACAGGCTCGTATGCATTAGGGCGTCCCGAATTGGTTTGTACGAATCTGCATCTTTTGCTAAACTTGGTCCGGGTTGAGACTTATTATTGTCTACAAGATATGCCAAATCATTCATTTCTAGATAAGCAATATCTTTATCGATTTGCCTTAGCTCAATACTTAAGTTTCCCTTCTTTTTAGCGTTTTCAGATCTAGTTCGATAATCTTGAATTTGTTTTTTCGCTTCTTCCGAAAGACTTATATTTTTTTCCTCAATCAAATTTCTGATAAGGTTTTCAGAAATAAAACATTGCGCATAGGAAGTAAAGTTATATTGAGCATCATCAGCAAGTTGATTTACCCAAACATCAACTTTTTTTTGTTGTGTAGAACCCTTTGGTAAAACAAATTCCTCTGTTACTGCATCGAATAATTGTCTCGAGCTTCTTTCTTGCTTTGTGATCCTTGTATTTTCTGGATCTCCATCTTTTCTTGCCTCAACTCTCCATTTATCCCAATCATCTATTACGCCTGAAAGTACTACTCTTAAATCTGAAAGTAATTTTTTAAATTCTGGGTCGTCGGCGATGATTCCTTCTCGACTGCTAGTGAATCTATCAATATCCTTATTGTCAAGTGAGTCGTAGTGTATCTGACCATAAATATAATTCTCGACCACTCGTGCTGTCGGAATGTACTTTAGGATATCTTTTTCTCTTAATCTTCCATTTACGAAGAGATCAATTCCTATTTTTTCATCAGTAGCAAAGACTTTCAAGTCTCGTGGCTTATCTACAGATGCAATGAACCCTCTATACTCTTCTTTTCTAGGAATATCTTTTAGCCGAAGAGAGTCTGTAGGCTTTTTTAACAATTTCTCCTGTATAAAGGGATCTTGAAGACCATTGATGATCCACAAGAACTGAGTGGCATTTACTAAGGGGTCTAATTGTTCGAGAGTGACTTTTGAGTTGTCGACGTAGATATTGAAGCTTTTATCAACTAATGAGAAGCGGAAATAAAGAGCTATCATTCGCTTGAGAAAATCGACACTATTTCTAACACCTTCATTCATGTCTTCAAAGTAAATGATGGTCCCGTTTTTGTGGCCTTTTGTCAATTCGCCAAATATGGAAGCGTCGAGATTTTCTAGATGATATTCACTAGGAGTAAGATCGTCTTTGATTGCTTCATCAAGGCCAGAATTATCTATGACTCCACCAACATAATCCGAATGTTCAGTTTTTGTCAAGATATAGATTCTTCGAGCACAAGAAAGGAGCGCCAATTTACCAATTCCTTTCCTTCCAATGAAGGGGCGTCTCTTTTGAGGAGATGATTGTGCTTCTTTTCTTTTTGAATAACCAATCTTAAGGAATTTATTCTGAAAATCAGTCGCTGTCATACCCATTCCATCATCTTTGATAGCGAACGAATTTTTTTCTTTATTGAAAAAGAGATAGACATTTTCAGCATCGGCATCCCAAGAATTCGAAATTGCTTCACCTAAAACGGTTAAGAAACTTCGATATAAATTTCTTCCTAGGTGATTCAAAACGCTCAGGGAAATTTCGAACGAAAAGTTAGAGTCTTCTCCCATAGTACCCCTCTAAATGTGCGAGAATAGATTGACCAATTACCTTCCCTAGGTCAACCGGTACGGCGTTTCCAATGTGAATACCCATTGGTTTTAGTTGAATATCTTCTTCATTTTTATAGAATTTGAAATTCAAAGGAAAAGTTTGTAATATGGCAGCTTCTCTTATTGTCAATGCTCGGTCTTGTATAGGATGGACAAATCTACCAGTTCCTGCGTTATAGAATTGAGTCGTGATTGTTGAAGATGGATCATCCCATGAAAGCCGACCGTAGATACTCTTGTATGTTTTCCCTGTTGCGGCTTTGTGGCATTTTAGCCTGAGGGGTTCATCCCAATCTAACCATGTACCATTGGGTTTCGAAGCTCTGATTCGTCTGAGATTAAGCTCTGAAAGGTTTGCTGCTCTGTGTAATGGGTCACTTTGACATACTTCTCCAGCTTTGATTGGCGGAAGAAAGCCAATAGCAGTTCTGAGAGAAACATAGTTTTCTTTTGTGTGTGTTTTCGGAATGATTTGTATGTTTCCTAGTTTTGATGCAAATAAGACTAACCGTCTTCTTCTTTGAGGAATCCCATAATCTGGACAATAAACATTTGAAAATGAGACGAAATAATTTTTACTTTTCAAGAAGGAAACGAATTCTATGAAAATTTCTTGGTGTGATAGGTTTGGTACATTTTCCATTGACACGATGGTAGGCGATGTTTCCTCTATCAGTCGCTTGAATTCGTTGATCAGGAACCATTTTTGGCTGTATTTGCGATTCTTGTTTTTATTGGAATGGGTCGAAAAAGGTTGACAGGGCGCACATCCAACAAGTATTCGGATATCATCCAAGTTGGGCCAGTATTGTGAAACCAATTCCTTGCCATCGATTTTCGAAATATCTTTGCAAATAAAATCTGCGCCTATGTTCGTTTCGTATGAGTATTTACACTTGCTGTCTAGGTCAATTCCAGCAACGACTGAGACTCCAGCTTTTTCCAAACCTAATGATAATCCGCCAATTCCACAAAAAAGATCAATCGCCGCAGTATCCATAGTATTTCCTAAAAGGATTTTTGTAATAACCCCCGAAAAGATAATTAGCTAATAATAAAAATTATATAGCCTTATTTGTTTTTTGTGACTCTTTTAATGTAATATAGATTTTTCCTGAATTGAACTGTACCAGCTTCTCCCAATCGATTTCTCCGCTTTCTTTGCAGAAAGCTGCTGAAAATTCCCGTGTGAAGCGATTGATCACGCTTGCCAGTAATTCATAATACTCGTTATTATTCTTCTTGGCCTCGAACCCCAGCGGTTCGATGATGTCGAGATATAGAGCTTCATTTCCAGAGATAAGCTGCCAGAAAGCCTGCCCACAGTA
>JAAZOQ010000395.1 GCA_012797695.1 Anaerolineaceae bacterium
CCGTGTCGAACGCAAGAGCGATCCCTTTGCCCAGACGCAGTCCTTTTTGCGGCGCCACGCGGATCAATCAGGCATTATTTATTGCTTTTCACGCCGTCAGGTGGATGAGCTGGCGGAGCGGCTGGCTCAGCACGGCGCTTCAGTGCGTCCCTACCATGCCGGTCTGGATGAGTTGACCCGCAAACGCAACCAGGAAGCCTTCATCCGCGATGATGTGCAGATCATTGTGGCTACCATCGCTTTTGGCATGGGCATCAACAAGCCGAATGTGCGTTTTGTGGTGCATTACGACCTGCCGAAAAGTATCGAAGAATATTATCAGGAGATTGGCCGGGCCGGGCGCGACGGATTGCCGGCTGAGTGCTTGCTGCTTTACAGTGATGGAGATATCAAAAAGCAGCGCTATTTCATCGACCAGAAACAGGGCCAGGAACGTCAGGTAGCCGAGCAGCATCTGCAAAAGATGGTGGAGTACGCTGAAAACAGTTTCGTCTGTCGCCGCAAGCCGCTGTTGAATTACTTCGGCGAAACCTATACGGCGGTCAATTGCGGGCGCTGCGATGTATGCTCCCCACGCGGAGTCATCAGTGCACCGCGTTTCAAAGCCGCACAGCCTGGACCGGCTGCGTCTGCCCCATCCCCACAGGAAGATTGCACCACCCCGGCTCAGAAATTTCTCTCCTGCGTGCGCCGTACCGGGGATAAATATGGGGCTACCTATATTATCAATGTACTGCGCGGTGTCCGTTCTGAGCGCATCACGGCGAATCAGCACGAAACCCTCTCGACTTATGGCATTGGCAAGGAGTTGAGCATTGCCCAGTGGGAAGCGCTGTCGCGCCGTTTGATCTCGGCCGGGTATCTGCACGAAGAGGGCCAGTTCCCCTTCGATTCCCTTTCCCTAACCGAAAAGGCTCAGCAGACATTGACCCAACGGCTGCCGATCGATCTGCCAGTGCAGGAAGTGGCCGCGCGCCGTTTGGACCCGACGGCCGTTGCAGGCAATGAAACTTACAATCGTGCCCTGTTTGCCTTGCTGCGGGCCCGCCGCAAAGAGCTGGCCGAGGCACAGGGGGTACCGCCTTACGTTATTTTCTCGGACCGTACTCTGGTCGAGATGGCGACTTACTATCCGCAGACCCGGACGAGCCTGCGCCGTATCGCTGGGGTGGGAGACGTCAAGCTGGAACGCTATGGCAAGGACTTTCTGGGAGTGATCTGCGATTATGCGCTCAAACACAAAATCAAAGAAGTCAAAAAACGCCGACCGGCGGATCGAGCGCGGACGGCAGTGAGGAATGATTAAGCGGTGAGCTGGTTCAGCAGGGCGGGCAGCCCGGCGAAGGAGTTCAGCTCGTAGAAGCCGGCTGTGCCGGCGGCGGGCGGCTCGGCCGTCTCGTGCAGCCAGGTGATCTCAAACGGAATGTACACCGCACTGGCTTTGAGTTCCAGCACGGGCAAAATGTCCGATTTCAGCGAATTCCCTACCATCATGAAATGTTCTGGGGCTACCTGATATTGCTGCAATACCTGACGGTAGGTGGTCAGGTTCTTCTTGCTGGTCACTTCCACAAAAGTAAAGTACTGCGCCAGATGGGAACGTTCCAGTTTGCGTTCCTGATCCAGAATGTCACCCTTGGTGAGCAGCAGCAGGCGCTGCTGTTCGGCCAGGTGCGGCAGCGTTTCTGCTACTCCCGGCAGGAGCTGCACCGGAGCATCGATCATTTCATGGGCCAGATTCACGATCTGCTGCACTTCACGGCCGCTGATCTTGCCCCCGGTCAGGGAGACAGCGGTCTCGATCAGTGACAGGGTATAGGCTTTGATGCCGAAGCCAAAGGACTCCAGATTGCGGCCTTCGGTCTCATCCAGACGGTCGATGATCGTCTGCTCATCCGCTATGGCCGCAAGCAGCTCCACAAAGCGGTCGCGCGTGACGCGGTACAGGGTTTCGTTGTGCCAGAGCGTATCGTCGGCATCCAGGGCAAGCAGGTCAAAGTTGGACATGAGAGAAATTATACAGGAGAACAAACGAAAAGGGTGTGCCAGTTCAGGCACACCCCAAAATATTTACTTGATTCCCCACTGGCCGCGCAGTTTGTCGAAGATGCCGGCGCAGTCGATGGTATCCTGCAGCGGAATGAGGTCGCTCTCAGTCTTGCCGCTGCGGAATAGTTCGGCAACGTGCTGGATCTGGTAGATAAAGCCGTCAGCGGCAGGTTTGAAGAAGCGTTCGCGGCGATGGCCGTGCAGATCGAAGAGTTCGCACTTCTGCGGGCCGACGCATTCATCCACTATGATCGAGCCGGCGGTGCCGTAGATGACCGCGGTGCGTGGGGTTTCCACGTTGAAACCGCAGCTTAAGCTGGCCAGAGCGCCGTTCGCAAAGCGCATGGCGATGGCGGCGGCGGCATCCACGCCGCTGGGGGCCAGCTGCGCTTCTCCGCGGACGCTGACCGGGGCTTCTCCGAGGATGCCGGTGGTGAATTCGATGGGATAGACGCCGACATCGAACAGGCTGCCCCCGGCCAGTTTCGGGTCGAAAAGGCGGCTTTCAGGGCGATACTCGGTGTGATAGTTGAAGTGGGCGGTGATGAGCTTAACCTCACCGATGCGACCGGCCTGAACCCATTCACGGGCTTTCTGGTAAGCCGGGATACAGCGCGTCCACATGGCTTCCATAAGCAGGGTTTGGTTGGCGCGCGCCAGTTGTACCAGCTCCTCGGCGTCGCGGCGATTGGTGACGAAAGGTTTCTCGCATAGCACGGCTTTATGCCGCTCGAGACATAGCTTGGTCATCTCATAATGAAAGTTGTGGGTCAGTCCATCATAGATAATGTCTACTTCGGGGTCTTCGATGACTTTGAGGTAGCTGTCGAAAGCCTTTTTGGCACCGAATTGGCGGGCAAATTCTTCTGAACGGGATTGCTCGCGTGAGGCAACCGCGGTGAGTTCGACATCTTTGGCTGTTTTAAGCACTTTGGCAAAGCGATGAGAGATTCCTCCCAGACCGATGATCCCAAAACGTACGTTCATGATCGAGATTCCTTTCGAGAGATTTGGTGGCTACTTCTGGATTATAGCATTGCACTCAAAAGCCCATTCCAAATACTGGAATGGGCTTTGCAACATTCTCGCGGCGGTTTAGGCTGTTGGAGCAGCGGTGAAATTTAGCATCCAGGTGTTGCCGAATTTGTCGATCAATTGCCCGAAGGTGGCTCCCCAGAATTCAGTACGCACAGGCTGCAGTACCTGGCCATCTACGGCCAAAGCATCGAAGAAACCACGTAGTTCTGCTTCGCTGCCGCAATTGAGCAGCAGTGCCAGGGCGTTGCCGCGCTTTAAACTGTCACGCAGCATGTCCGAGGCCATCAGGGTGAACGATCCGCCGCGCAGTTCAGCGTGCATGATCAATTCCCCTTCATCCGGGTGGAATTGCCCGGCGATGGGAGTATCTTTGATGGCCTGCAGTTGTAATTCACCGCCTAAACAGGTGTGATAAAACGTCATGGCTTCACGACAATTGCCATTGAAATACAGGTAGGGCACAATTTGAGTGCTCATGAAATCGACTCCTTTATCCAGATCGAAACGTTCATAATCAGATAGATATTATCATAATTGGACCTGTATTACTACTGGCAACAAAAACGGACTGATCCGTCTCCAATCAGTCCGTTTTTACAAAATGCTAAACGGTTCAACGAGTGAACCGCAGCAAACAAAAGAGATTATTTCAACAGCGAGGCTGGAATGTTGCCGCCATTGTCGGCAATTTTCTGCAGCACAGTTTTGTGCAGCCAGACGTTCATTTCTGAGTAATCCCCGCCAATCTTATCGGCCGGGCAGCCCAATTCGGCGGCCAGTTCTTTGCGGGCGGCCAGGCTGCTATCCATTCCCAGCAATTTGAGCAGATCAACGATGGAGACTTTCCAATCCAGTTTTTCGGGGTTGGCTTTGGCCAAGGCTTCCAGCTTGGAGACTACATCCACTACGGGGATCGCGACAGGCTTGGGGGCAGCCGGGGTAGCAGGGGTTGCCGGGGTGGCATTGATGTGGATCGGTTCCAGCGGTTTGGAAGGGGTGCTGGTGGTTTGCGTCGCAGCAGTGGTGGCTGGTTTCTTGATACCCAATTTTTCGAGGATGTTGCTGAAGATACTCATTTTTTACTCCCTAGTTGAAACGAATTAATATGATGGTCTTTATCAATTATATACAATTTTCAACAGGGTTAGTTGATTATTTCTTCAGTTTTCATTATTTTAAGAATTGCGTGGGAATGAAATTGGCCGAAGAGATTATTTGCAGACCGACAATTAATACAGGCATAAAAATGTTATTAAAATAACAGAAATGTAATTCCAAAGTATGGTTGTGAATTGCTATAATCAGATTAGTTGCAAACCATAACATTGTTGCTGTGTTATTGATATTCTCTGTTGCCGCAGAAAAAATCTCAAGGTGGGTAGGTGCTGCTGTGAAACGATTTGAAAAAATTCTGAGAGTTGCCTTCATTTTGCTCTATTTTTTCGGGAACACACGTATCCCGGTC
>JAAZOQ010000396.1 GCA_012797695.1 Anaerolineaceae bacterium
ACTTATCCGCCGAGTGCTGCGCCAGCGCGATCAACTGCAGCCCGGTGACCCAGCCCTGGGTGAGCTGGACGATCTGGTGCAGGCGCGAATCCTCGAGCTGGCACTGCATCGTGTTGTGCAGAAACTCCATTGCCTCAGCCAGACTGAATTCCAGCTCGCGGCTGTTGATCTCAAGGATGCGGTGGTTGGCGCGCAGCCGTGCCAGCGGGATGGGTGGGTCGGTGCGCGAGATGACGATCAGCCCCATCTGCGGCGGCTTGTTATCGAGCAGCAGCGCCAGCCCCGCGTGGATCTGCGGGTTCTGGATGACCTGGTAGTCATCCACCACCACCGTGTACGGCTCGCTCAGTTCGCTGCTGCCGTTGATGATCGAGATCAGCAGATTGTGGAACTCCTCTTCGGGGTTGCCCGCCGGCGGCAGATTATCCGCGTCGATCTTGAGCTGCGGCAGGCGGCTCTCAGCCAGGGTGGTCAGGTAGCGGTTGATGGCCATCAGCTCATTGTCGTGTTCATCCAGACTGAGCCAGGCCACCGGGTGCTGGCTCTGCTGTGCCCACTCTGAGACCAGCGTCGTCTTGCCGTACCCTGCCGGCGCCGATACCAGGATGAAGCCCTCATCGGCCAGTCCGCGCTCGATTTCCATCAGCAAACGTGGCCGGTGTACCATGCGCGCCCGCAATGCCGGGATCATGATCTTGGTACGGATGATGGGCAAACCTTTGAACTGGATCATTCTGGAGGTGTGTTCCTTTAAACGTTGATTTTATCTTAATTCGACATGGGAGGTACCCTGCCTTTAGGGGGAGACAGGTCATAGGTAGATTCTTTTAAGAAAAAACATAACTTAAGATCGACAGAAACAATGGTGAGTTATTCATTCTTGTGTAATAATTTAAATTCATCAAGGGAAGATAATTAAAGAAGTAACCACGGGTGGAAGATGACCGTATTGGCAAGGATCAAATCATCAGCTCGAACGTTCTTTCAAAAGAAGCCCAGCAAGATCATTCTGTGTCTCTTCCTTTTTTGCCTGGCTGTTTTCTTTGCCTGGAAAATGATTGGGCATTCAGTCGGCATTGATTGGCGGACGATCTTTCGCCCGGCAACACTGGCCTTGCTGCATGGGAAAGACCCCTATAATACGGACCAGTTCATGCTGGCACCCTGGGTATTCTTTGTTTTCATCCCGATCAGCCTGCTCCCTGAAGATTTGAGCATGGCAGTGATGGTGGTGTTGGGGATATGCGCCTATACCTGGATTGCCGTTAAACTCAAGGCTAAACCTTGGGGGGTAGTGGCCATTCTCCTTTCCCCTCTGGTACTGTATAACTTGATCGATGGCAACATCGATTGGTTGGCCTTGCTGGGATTCGTCCTCCCCCCTGAGATTGGTTTATTCTTTCTCACGCTCAAGCCGCAAATTGGCCTTGGTTTGATCCTTTACTGGGGGTATATCTCTCTGCGCGAAAAAAGATTCATAAAAACTTTTGCCCCGATCCTCATTGTCACGCTGGTCTCTTTTGCCCTTTTCGGCTTTTGGCCGCAGCGGATGTTTGCCGTCCCGGCAGCGTATAACGCGAGTGCCTGGCCATACTCCATCCCGTTTGGATTGATCATGCTGGTTATGGCACTGCATCGCAAGAAAGAACGTCTGGCCCAAGCGCTGTCGCCGCTGCTGTCGCCCCACGTGATGTTCCATTCCTGGGTAACTTTTCTGATGGCGCTGGCTCCGGATACGCTTGAGGTGGTCACTGCCTCGCTTTCCGCCTGGCTGCTGGTGATCCTGTCGCGAGGTTTTTAGCCCCC
>JAAZOQ010000059.1 GCA_012797695.1 Anaerolineaceae bacterium
GCCGCTTTTTTGACCGCGGAAAGGGTGTCGTACGGGAGCGCGATCTGCTCGACGGACCAGCCGGCGGCCTGACGCTCGATCACTGCGTAGCGGGCGTGCGGCGAGCCGGTCTCGATGACGTGGCCGGAGCCGTTGTTGTCGATGTAGGCCGGGCAGCCCACGCTGCCGGGGCAGACGATCAGCATGTCGCGGTGCTGCACCGTGCGCGGAAAGTGTGAATGTCCGCACAGAAGCAGGCTGGCCGCAAATTCCCCCAGGCGGGCATCGATCTCGTTCGGGGTGGCCAGGTGGGTGCGCAGATGGGCAATGCTTTCGAGCAGATAGGCGTTCTGGACCGTGGGGGTACCGTGGAAGGCCAGAATGCCCTCCGGCAGTTCCAGACGGGCCGGCAGGGGCGCCAGCCAGGCGGTGATCTCTTCATCCAGAGCGCGGTAGGCATTTAAATCCGATAGGCTGAGCCGGGCAGGGTCACGATGGAGTAAATTCCAGTCGTGGTTGCCCTGCACGTTCAGCCAGTCTTGTTTCATCATAAAATGGGCGGTTTCGGACGGCCACAGCGGGCCGGAGAGGTTGTCGCCCAGGTTGATCACCCCTTCGACGCGGTGTCTGGCGGCATCGGCCAGCACTGCTTCCAGAGCGGGCAGATTGCCGTGAATATCCGAGACGACCGCGAAACGCTGCATGACCTAGATGAGTTCCAGAATTTTTTCGAGGCCGGGCTGGGTGGCTTCTTCGATGCGGCCGGTATCTCCCAGTTCCGCGATGGACGGGTTGATGGGCAGTTGAAGGGCCACGTCGGTGTTCACTGCTTGCGCCAGCTCTTCCGCGTGACTGGGGCCGAAGATCAGATGCTGCTTGCCGGTATCCGGGCACGGATAGTAGCTCATGTTCTCCACCACCCCCAGCACGGGGATGTTGAGCTGCTTGAGCATGGAATCCGCTTTGCGCACCACCATGTTGGCCAGTAACTGCGGCGAAGACACCAGCACCACGCCGTTGACGGGGATGGTCTGCATGACGGTCAATGCGGCATCCGAGGTACCGGGCGGCAGGTCCACCAGCAGTACGTCCAGCGTACCCCACAGCACCTCGCGCCAGAACTGCTGGATGGTTCCGGTGATCATGGGGCCGCGCCAGATGACAGCGGCGTCCTCATTGGGGACCATCAGATTGGTCGAGATGACCTTGATCCCGGTGTGGGTGACGGCCGGTAAAATGCCCATGTCATTGCCTTTAAGGCCGCCGGCGGGCAAACCGAACAGTCGGGGGATAGAAGGGCCAGTAATATCAGCATCGAGAATGCCGACTTTCTTGCCAGAGCGGGCCAGCGCACAGGCCAGTAATGCGGAGATCGAGGATTTCCCTACCCCGCCTTTGCCGCTCAGCACCGCGATCACTTTATCGATTTTGTTGAAGGCATTGAGTTTGGGCAACTGCTGCTGGTTATTGCCCAGGATCTTGCGGCGATCTTCTTCACTCATCGCGCCAAAGGTGATCTTGACATCCTTGACGCCTTCCATGGCTAGAAGGGCCATCCGGGCATCACGTTCCATTTGCGATTTCATGGGGCAGCCGGGGATGGTCAATGCCAGGGTAAACGATACCAGACCTTTCGCATCGATCTGAAGGTCTTTGACCATACCAAGCTCGACAATATTGCGGCCAAGCTCAGGGTCAGATACTTTACGCAACTGTTCGACTAATTGATCTATGGTTGGCATGGAGTGTATTGTATCTTAAAATAAGTGTATAGTTAAAGAAATTAATTTCATTGAGGATTCCATGAGCGAAAAACGGCCGTTAAACGAAAATCCAGGTTGCCTGTTCGGCATTTTTGGAAGAAAAAAATCCAAAAATTCTGCTGGCAATCTTGAAGAGAAATTGCCATCCCCTCTTCCCTATCGATTGAAGGGTCCGTTAAGCCCGGCGGAATATCAGTTCTATCAGCAGGCCCGCGACATCCTGCGCGGCAAATATATGATCTGCCCCAAGGTGGTGCTGTCAGAGTTGCTGGCGGTTACCAGCACGGACCGCAGTGTCTATCAGACAGCACTTAATAAGATCAGCCGCAAGAGTGTCGATTTTGTGGTGTGCGATGCTGAGAGCATGCAGCCGGTCTATGCCATCGAGTTGGATGATGCCAGCCATGATCGACCCGATCGCCAGGAGCGAGATAATTTCGTTGACCATCTTTTTGCCACGGTTGGGCTGCCCCTGGTGCACATTCGTTATCAGCGCGAGTACAGTCACCAGGAACTGGCCGCTGACCTGTTGGCTCCGCTGCAAACGATCCGCTCCTATGCGAATCTGCCCACCACCCCCGAAGAGCCTCAGGAACCAGAACCGCAGCCGGCTGTCACGGCCCCGGCGCGGGCGACCCGCCCGGCGGCAACTCCACCGCCGCTATCCTCCCAGCCAGCCAAACAGGTGCTGTGCACCCACTGTGGGGCGCCCATGCGCAAGATCGCGGCCACTGCCGGCCCGCACAAAGGGGATTATTACTGGGTATGCAGCAATTACCCCAAAACGTGTAATAATTTCTTCCCCGCCGGGGAACACGTGAAAGAATAGCGCCGGGTTCAGGTATAATCAAAGTATGTTCCTCGCCTTTTTGCTCGTTATGCTGGTTGCTACCCTGGTGCTGTTCACCATCACCCGGGTTGAAGTTGAAACGATTGGTCGCCACCACTATCTGCAGCGGGTCAGCTTCTTTGCTGCCCATCCGCTGCAGCCCGGGGATATTGCCTTCCTGGGCGACAGCCTGACTGCCGGCGGCAACTGGGATGAGCTCTTCCCGGGGCTGCCGATCAGGAATCGCGGTATCAACGCGGATACCACCGTGGGTGCTTTGCAGCGTCTCGATGGCATTACCCGCGGCCAGCCAAAGGCGATTTTCATGCTCATTGGCACCAATGATCTGCCCTGGTATGAACACCGCCACGACGAGATGATCCTTTCGACGTACCAGGAAATGCTTGATAAGATCAAGACAGATTCCCCCCAGACGCGCGTTTTTGTTGAATCCCTGCTGCCGCGGGCACACCTTTATGCCAGCCGGGTGCGTGGTCTGAATGCCAAATTGCAGGAGTTGGCCGAGAAAAACGGGGCTACCTTCATCGATTTGTATTCGCATTTTGTCGATGCCAAGGGTGACCTGCGTGCCGAGTTGAATAATGACCATCTTCACTTACTGGCTCCAGGCTATGCGATCTGGGCCGAAACGCTGCAGCCTTACCTCGACTCCTTGCAAGATCGTTAGTTTCCTTTTCCATCCCATACCTTTCTTCCTGTTCAGGGGTTGTAAACCTCAGAAATCTCCATTTCCCCTGGTCCTTCTGGCTATGGAAGTATGCCTAATGGCAGTGTCGGGATGTGCCTTTTGGGCAATGTGAGGTTTGCACTTTACCGGTATCCTTGGACTATCTGAATAAACGAAACGAGGAAGAATGACAACCTTTTCTGAGATAGCTTTATACGGTATGAGTGTTCCAGTAGTGCGTACTTATGCAGGAACATTGCTGCGTACCGATGTAGTGAGGCATGTAGAACTTCCGCAGGGAGCCAAGATCATTGCCGCCAATCACCCTTCTACCGGGGATCCCTTTTTCGTGGCTTCCATGCTGCACCAGCAATCTTTTATCATGATCGAAGAGTTGATGTTCCAGGTACCCATTCTGGGCACTTATCTGCGCCGTTCCGGGCACATCTGCATCAGGAAGGGCAACAACGAAGAAGCAATGGAATCTGCGCTGGCGCACCTGCGTGCCGGCCACACAGTGATGATCTTCCCGGAAGGGCAGATTTGCCCCAGCGAGGGTGGTTTCCATCAGGCCCACACCGGTGTCTCCCGCCTGGCCCTGGCCAGCGGTGCCCCGGTCATCCCCGTGGGAGTAGCCATCCAGCGCGAGCGCGTACACCATATCCCGTCCGTGGTGCGTGGGCACCAGGAAGTTGGCCACTGGTATTTGAGCGGTCCTTATGCCATGACGGTGGGCCATCCGCTGACTTTCAGCGGCGATGCCAATGACCGCGCTCTCAATCGCACCGTGGCGGATCAGATCATGCGCCGCATCATCGAAAATGCCACCGAAAGTGAATTGCGCATCAACCGCTCGATGGGGGCAGTCCCCGGGCTGTTCGACCTGATCTAAGCTGAACCTGACGAATCAAATAGATACCCCTGTGCGGGTATCTATTTTTTTAAGCCGGGGGCTATAATGAAGGGACGATACCCGCTACGAAAGGATGCTCTCATGGATGAACAACGCATGCTGAAAGGTCCGGCAAAATTACTCGACGCGGACGGCAACTTGACCCAGGCCGGCTGGGCCCCCTTCCCGGTACTGGATTGCAATCTGGAAGACAGCCATTTTTACACGCTCAAGGCGTTCCAGAAGATGCGCATCAAGATCTGGGATTATTACGCCATTACCACCCCCGATCACTTCTTCTCGTTCACGGTCAGCAACATTGGCTATCTGGGCATGATCTTTGCTTACGTCATCGACTTCAAAACCGGGGAATATAAGGAACAAACTGTGTCTACCCTGCTGGGCAGTGGGGTGAACCTGCCGCGAGCCGCAACCGCTGGCAAGACCTCCTATGAAAAGGGAGATTTCAAGATGGTCTTCGAGGCACTGCCGGGCAAACGGACGGTGTCGGTACGCTGGCCGGGTTTTGCAGGTTCAGCTTTGAACGCGGAATTTACCCTGGCGCAGCCTCCAGATCATGAATCCATGACCATCGTGATCCCTATTCGTGGCAAGCGCTTCTACTACAATCACAAATTGAACTGCCTGCCCGCCACTGGCTGGGTGGATTATGCCGGGCAGCGCTTTGAATTGACCCCCGAGACCGCTCTGGGCAATCTCGATTGGGGCCGCGGTGTATGGGAGTATGCTTCACACTGGGTGTGGGCCAGTGCTTCCGGCTTTTTAGCGGATAAGCGCCGCATTGGTCTCAACCTGGGGTACGGCTTTGGCGATACCTCGGCTGCAAGTGAGAACTGCGTCATTCTGGAGGGCAAGGTGCACAAGCTCGGCAAAGTGGACTTTACTTTCGACCCCTCCGATTACAAGAAACCGTGGCGGATGGTCAGCCCGGATGGCCGTCTGGAACTGGTCTTTACTCCCTTCTTTGAACGCGTTGCCAAGACAGATGCGCTGGTCATCAAGAGCGAAGTGCATCAAATGTTTGGCCGCTACAATGGCTGGGCCATCACCGATGCCGGTGAAAAACTCGAGATCAAAGATCTCATTGGCTGGGCAGAAGAGCACTACGCCAAGTGGTAGATTTTTGAGCTGAAAATTAGATAGGAATTGTTTCACCTTCCCCTGTTTTCAGGGGAAGGTGAATTTTTTGTTCTTTAGATCAGTTCGTAGGCGTTTTCGCCGTGTTCAGAGGCATCCAGGCCAACCTCTTCTTCTTCATCGCTTACTTTGACGGGGGTGATCTTGTTGATCAGCCACAAAGCGGCATAACTGAAGGCGAAGGAGTAGGTGGCGGTAATGACGGCGCTGAGGGTTTCGAACAAGAAGAAGGAGATGTTCCCATGCAGCAAGCCGTTAGCGCCGGCGGGGTTCCAGGCCAGAGAGGCGAAGATGCCGGTGCAGATGACACCCAGAACACCGCCCACCCCATGTACTCCCCACACGTCCAGGGCATCGTCGAGGTGTTTGCGGTTCTTCCAGAGCACAGCCAGGTAGCAGACCACGCCGGCCAGAAAGCCGATGATGACTGCACTGGTGATCGAAACGTAACCGGCTGCGGGGGTGATGGCGACCAATCCGGCCACGGCACCGGTCAGCAAACCAATGAATTTTGGCTTCTTCTCGGTGATCCAGGCAATGGCCAGCCAGGTCAGGGCAGCAATGGATGCGGCAATGTCGGTGTTGATGAATGCCAGGGCAGTGATGTTATCCACGTGCAGTTCGCTGCCGGCGTTGAAACCATACCAGCCGAACCACAGCAGGGCCGTACCCAGGGCTACCAGAGGAATGCTGTGCGGACCTTTGTCGAATACCTTGCGTTTGCCCACGAATAAGACGGAAGCCAAAGCGGCAAAACCGGCTGTGGCGTGCACGGCAGTACCTCCGGCGAAGTCCAGTACGCCCCAAGAGGCAAAGAGGCCGCCGCCCCACACCATGTGGGCGACCGGGAAGTAGACGAAGGTCAGCCACAGGGTCAAAAAGATCAAATAAGCCGGGAACCGCACGCGGTTGGCAAACGCACCGGTGATCAAGGCCGGGGTGATGATGGCAAACATCATTTGATAAGCAATGAAGACAAACAGGGGAATGTTATTGGCAGCTGAAAAAGCCTGTGTGGGCGAGATCCCGATCAAGAAGGCATGCTGAAAATTACCGATGATCCCTCCCTGGCCGCCGCTGAAGACCAGCGAGTAGCCAAAGGCCCACCAGAGGAAGGTCGTCCAGCCCATCGAGACGAAGCTTTGGATCATGATCGCCAGCACGTTCTTGCGTCCGACCAGACCGCCGTAGAAGAATGCCAGGCCTGGGGTCATGATCATGACCAGAGCGGTGGCAATCAACATGAATCCGGTACTACCTGTATCGAATGACATCTCAATGCTCCTGTTCAGAAAGAAATAGTTTTGACCTGTTCTCATCTTATGCGCTGAGGCGGTCAGGGGCATTGCGATTGGATTGCAATTAAATTGCAGGCTAGATTCTTTGGCAGCGTTCCAGGGTGTAGCCCCGGCCGCGAATGGCGCGGATATACCGCGGGTTCTCCGGTTCCGGCTCGATCTTGCGGCGCAGCCGCAAAATGTGTGGGCGGACGATGCGTTCTGCCTCAAGTTCGCTGAGTTCGGCATACCCCAGGGCTTCTTGGGCGATTTCTTTGTTGCTGACCACTTTTCCCAGCTTGTGTTCGAGAAAAACGAGAATGCTCATTTGCACTTCGGTGAGCTCGACCGTTTTGAGAATTTCTTGCCCGCTGGCATTTTTGTAGATCGTCAAGGAACGATTTTCTGGGTTCAACGACCAGCAGGGCTGGGGAACGGCGGCGGTTGAGAGGGGTTCAGCGTCTGCGGGATCATTTTTCAAGAGAGCCAGGGCCTTTTCCACTGCGGCCACAGCCTGTTCTTTTTGCCGGGTGCTCTCGCGGCGTTTTAGAGAACGCTGGATCGCCTGATTGATTTCAGAGATCTTTTGCGGCTTCAGCAGATAATCTACTGCCCCGGCTTTGACGGCCCCAATGGCACTTTCGAGCGTGGCGTGCGCGGTCAGTACGATCACGGCCAGATCGAGGTTCTGAGCGCGGATCCATTCCAGCACTTTTTCGCCGCCCATCTGCGGCATTTTCAGATCGAGCACCATCACGTCCGGCGGATCAGCCTGCAGACAGGCAATGGCTTCCAGACCATTGCCGGCGCTCGCGGTGGCGTACCCCAGCAATTCCAACCCGCGTACCAGCACGGTGCGATTATTTTGTTCATCGTCAACTACAAGAACGCGCGCTTTGTCTAAATGATCCATTCGTGTTTCCCTTCGTCTTTGGATTCCATTAGCGGAAAGTTGAGGGTGAAGGTGGATCCCTGTCCGATCTGGCTGTGAGCCTGAATATCGCCTTGATGGCGGCTCATGATTTCTTTGCTGATGGCCAACCCCAGGCCGGTGCCGTGTTCTTTGGTTGAGAAGAAGGGGTCGAAAATCTTCTCCAGGTTTTGTGGAGTGATGCCGCTGCCGCTGTCGGCAAAAGAAATCCATTGCTGGGTCTCAGTTTCCCATCCTTTGATCGTCAAGCGGCCTCCGGCAGGCATGTGTTCCAGCGCGTTGATGATGAGGTTCAGACATACTTGCTTGATCTGATCGGGAATTTGCCAGATTGGCTGCATTTTTGCAGGGAAGATTTTGGTGATCTCGACCCCACTCGATTGCATCTGGTTGGCTGCTAAAAAGAGAGCCTCGTCGACGATGGGTTCGATAGGGGAAAGCTCCATTTTGCCAGCACCGCTCCGCGAAAAGTCGAGAATGCCCCGAGTAATCTTGCGCAGACGATCCAGCTCCATCTGGGTAATTTGCAGATATTTCTTTTGTTCGACTTCTTCCAGCGAAAACTCGGTCAGCAATTCGATGCTGGCCGACATGGCCTGCAGCGGATTGTTGATTTCGTGGGCCAGCGAAGCGGTCAGTTTGCCAATAGCTGCCAGCCGTTCCGAGCGGATGATGCGTTCTTCAGCGGCGTGCCGGTCTGAAATGTCTCGGTTGCTGATGCGTCGTCCGATGAACTGGCTGCTGGCAGAATAGACTGGCTGACACACGTGGCCGATCCAGCGTACCTCGTGCTCGCGGGTTAAAATGCGGAAATCAACAGAAAAGACGTCGGGCGAATTCTCGGCGGTCGCAAAATGTCGGGCAACCCGTTCCCGGTCTTCGGGGTGCACAATGTCGAGCAGCAGATCGGGGTCTTGCAGGTATTGCTGGGGCAGATAGCCTGTGATCCGTTCGCAGGAAGGAGAATTATAGAGAATTCTGCCATCCGCGCCTTTCCAGTATTCCCAGTCGTAGGTGAAATCAGCAACTGTCTTGAAGCGCTCTTCGGCCAGTTCGGTGCGCCGGGCCTGCAGGATCAGGTTAATGCGGTGGCGCAGCACCAGAGGATGAATGGGGCGGCTCAAAATGTCGGTGACACCCAGCTTGAACCCCGGCTCGATGAATTGAGAGCCATCCTGATCGACGATCAGCAAGAGGGGGACTCCCTCCTCGCCTCCCAGGTCGTGGAGTTGCTGAACCAATGTTCCCAGACTGTTCAAGGTATCGGGAGTGGAGAGGTAGACCCACAGCAGTACCAGCGCGGGAACCTTGCCAGGGGAAGAGTCAATGGCATTGTTCACCACGAACAGGGTTTTGATCGGGTAGCCTTCTGGCTCCAATGCTCGTATCAAACGGGAGGCTTTGCTCTCGCTGTCGACGACCAGTAACAATGATTCTTCATTGTTTGCGGGCATTGGAATCGCAGGATGAAAAATAAGGAATTAGACCTTAAACCTTGGCCCCACACTCGGCGCAGAATTTTGCCCCTGGCTGCAGCTTGGCTCCGCATTGAGTGCAGTGGGAAGCATTCTGCAGCTTTTCTCCGCAATTGGGGCAGAATTTGGCATTGGTGGCTAAAGCGGTACCGCACTTGGGGCAGGAGGCCACGATGGTTTCGCGCCAGTTGCCTTCGGCCAGCTTTTTATCCTCTTCAGCCATCTTGGCGTGAGCCCAAATTTCCTCGACGGAGCGAGAAGATTGCGCCGCGGACATTTCTACTCCCAGGTCGGGAGCACATTCTTTGCACAGGCCGCGTTTGACATTCCAGCATTTTTCGCGGCAGACCCATTTCTGACAGTGTGGGCATTGGATAAAACTGGGTTTGATTTCGGCCACGGCTTTTTGAAAGGCATCATCATGGGCTTTCTGCCAGCCTGCTGAACGCACTCTCTCGCTGACGTTGGCAGCAGTGCCTAAAATTCCTCCAAAGATACTGCTGGCTCCGTCGAGAACGGAAGACACTGTGCCGGTTACCGAGGGCTGGAAGCGGGTCCGGTAGCCCGATCCACAATGGTCACAATAGAACTCGAATTGAAATCCCTGGTCGGTGCTGCAATCGTTGTAGTTATTGACAAATTCAATAAGTTCAGCCATCTTCTTTCCCTCTCGAATAAAATAAGAATGATTTATCCCAATTATACCCATGCATAAGAAAAGGGTGCACCTTGAAAGTGCACCCTTGGAAAACCACAAGAGTAAACTGGTTTATACCCAGCCGCGAAGTTGCATGGCTTTGACGACGCGGTCGATGGCGACCATGTAAGCGGCATCACGCATGTAGACTTTGTGCTGCAGGCTCATGTCGAGCACGCCGTAGAAGGCAATGGTCATCTTGCTGTCGAGTTTTTCGAGCACTTCTTCTTTGGTCCAGTAGTAGTTCATGTCATTCTGGACGCTCTCGAAATAGGATACGGTCACCCCACCCGAATTGCACAGGAAGTCGGGGATGATGAAGATGCCTTTTTGCTTGATGACTTCGTCAGCTTCCGGGGTGGTCGGGCCGTTGGCGCCTTCAGCAATGATCTTGACGCGCGGCGAGATCAATTTGATAGTCTCAGCGTTGACCTGGCCTTCGAGCGCAGCCGGGATGAGAACGTCTGCGTCTTTGCTGATCCAGGCGGTGGCGTCTTCGATCTGATAGCCGGCTTCGCGAGCTTTGGCTTTGTCGATCGTGCCATATTGGTCGGTAATGGTCATCAAGAAGTGCGGGTCGATGCCCTCTTTTTTGCTGACAGTGTAAGAGACCTTATCGGCGCGGTCATAATAAGAAACGCAGAGTACTTTGCCTTTGAGGATCTCGATGAACCCGATGGCGGCATACTGAGCAACGTTGCCGAATCCCTGAATGGCTGCGGTGCATTGAGAGGGTTCCATCTTCAGGTGTTTCATGGCTTCGCGAACGTGGTGGATCACGCCGAACCCTGTGGCTTCGGTACGGCCCAAAGAACCGCCGCCGCCCAGGGGTTTGCCGGTGATCATTCCTGGGGTGTACTGGCCGGAGAGTTTGGAGTACTCATCCATCATCCAGCCCATCATCTGCGGAGTGGTGCCAACGTCTGGTGCCGGCACGTCTTGGCGCGGGCCAAGATTTTTCCACATGGCCTGAATCCAGCCACGGCACAGGCGCTCTTTTTCGGTGACTGAGAGGGTGGCCGGGTCGACGATGACGCCGCCCTTACCGCCGCCCAACGGAATGTCGGCGACAGCGCATTTCCAGGTCATCCAGGTCGCCAGGGCACGTACGGTGTCGATGGTCTCGGCGGGATGGAAGCGGATACCGCCCTTATTGGGGCCGCGGGCATCGTTGTGCTGCACACGGAACCCCTGGAATACCCGGATTGTGCCATCATCCATCCGCACGGGAATGCGGAAATGATACTCCCGCAGTGGCCAGCGTAAAATTTCGGCAACCTGCGGATCCAGCTTGAGCAGCCCGGCAACGTGGTCAAATTGGCGTTGGGCCATTTCGAACGCATTAATGCTATTTGCCATTCAGTTCACTCCTTGCCAGTTAGTTTGGTCTTGCTTGGGGACCAGTGCATTAAATAAAAATCGGGCACATCGGTCCTGTGCCCGCATTGTTTCATTGAGAGTTGAGACAGTCTCTGCACTGATCACTCCACAAGTTCTCTTTCTTATTAAGATTATCCGAGTTTTTGCTCGAAGTCAATAGAATTTTGCAGAGAAAGCTTAGAAAACCCTCATTTTAGGGCTTATATCCTCTTATTAATAGGAGCATATAGGTTTTCCCCGCCCTGGCTGCGGGATTATTGGTTTAGCTGGTTCAATTTCTCTTGCACGATGTTCAGCAGCTTATTCAGTTCAAAAGGCTTGGGCAGCAGAGGCGCATTGCTTAGCTTGATGAAGTTGAGGTTGCCGGTGCTGCTGCAATCGCCGGAGGTGAAAATGATGCGGCTGCACATGGCTGGGGCCTGTTTGCTCAAGGCGAAGTAGAATTCAGGGCCGTTCATTTGCGGCATGCGGATGTCACAGATGATCAGGTCGATGGTTTTTTCCTGCACCAGTTTCAGGGCATCCAGCGCGTTCTCACAGGCCAGCACCGAATAGCCTTTGCGCATCAAGGCCCGCTGCATGACTTCCAGCACAGAGGCTTCATCTTCCAC
>JAAZOQ010000397.1 GCA_012797695.1 Anaerolineaceae bacterium
GCAGCCTTTCTCCCTTTCGCTTATAATTCAACGTATGGTGATCAACAAACGAGTTTTAATTGCGGCGGTTCTTATCGCAATCGTGTTGGTGGTCTATGGAATTCTGACCCTCAATGGCGTTAATTACCGCAGCCAGCAGGATCATCCTGCCACCGCTTACATGACCCTGATTGCCCCGGGCGCGATCCCGACCCAGGATCTGTCTTTGTTGCAGGCAACGCCGACTGCCACAGTGGATCCGGCGTTGGGAGATCTGAAGGGGATTCAGGTGGGCAAATATGTGCAGATCAGCGGCACCGGGGGAGCCGGCCTGAACGTGCGGACTGATGCGGGGCTGAATGGCAAGATGATCTTTTTAGCGAGTGAGTCCGAAGCCTTTCGCGTCATTGATGGGCCGGTGTCGCAGGATAATTTGATCTGGTGGAAACTCTCAACCCCTTACGATAACGAACGCCAGGGATGGGCAGCGGCTGATTACTTGGCCCTGATCCAGGGACAGTGAAAGTAATTTTTAGCGAGAATAAATGATGGGTAGGGGACAATATTCTAGCAGAATAAAATTAAACAGTGATCGCCTGTTGCCTGAGACATCAATGACGTTTATAATTTAATCCATAATTAATTTATTTTTTGAGGCATCATGCAGTTATCTCCTGATCAACCAGGTACTCGACGCATCACTCAAAGTTTAGAGAATCAAAGCGGGCCGGTCTTGCAGCTTCAATCGGGAACGGTTCTGGTTGATCGTTACCAAATTCAAGACGTAGTGGGGGTAGGGGGCATGGGGTCGGTATATCGGGCCCGTGACCTGCATTTCCCCAATGTGATCAAGTTGGTGGCGATCAAGGAAATGATCAACCAGGCACCTGATCCCTTAATCCGTGAGACGATCGTCAAAAACTTCGAGCGAGAAGCCAATATTTTGGTGACGCTCAACCACCCTTCGATTCCTAAAATCTACGATTTCTTCACGACGGATAATCGGTCTTATCTGGTATTGGAATTTATCAATGGCCACGATCTGGAGGCCGTTCTGAAATCTTCTCTGGAACCCATCCGTGAAGATCAGGTAATTATGTGGGCGATTCAGATTTGCGATGTGCTGGAATACCTGCACACCCATAAACCTGAACCGATTATTTTCAGAGACATCAAGCCTTCGAATATCATGATCAACCAGAATAATGATGTGGTCCTGGTGGATTTTGGTATTGCCAAGATGTTCAAGATGGGGCAGAAGGGCACCATGATCGGTACGGAAGGTTACTCCCCGCCGGAACAGTATCGTGGAGAGGCTACATTGCAAACCGATATCTATGCTCTGGGCGCGACGATGCATCATTTGCTGACGCATCGTGACCCGCGTTTGGAAGCTCCCTTCTCGTTTGCAGATCGCCCCATTCATCAGATCAACCCGGCGGTTTCGGCGGAGATCGAAACCATCGTCAATACTGCTCTGGAATATAACCCGGCCGACCGTTTCGCCTCAGCGGCGGATATGAAGCTGGCACTGATTACCCTGGCAAAACGCACTGGGGCCTTGCCGCGTGCCGCTTCGACAAGCCTCAATTTTGCTTCACAAGAGGTGAAGCCATTGTGGTCATTCGAATGCGAAGATGAGATCAGGGGAACTCCCGTTGTCGAGAGCGGCATGCTGTACGTGGGGGCCTACGACAACAATCTTTACGCACTGGATGCTGCCAAGGGACAATTTGCCTGGAAGTTTGCGACCAAGGGTGGGGTGGTCAGCCGTCCGTTTATGGCAGAGGGAAATCTCTTTTTTGGCAGCGAAGATAATAAGCTGTATGTAGTACAGGCACGTTCGGGCAAACTGGCCTGGGATTTTGAGACCAATGGCCCGATTCGCTGTTCCCCCAAGGTGGCTGAAGGGCACGTTTTCTTTGGCTCGGATGACGGTGATCTTTATGCAGTAAATATCTCGACTTATCAGAAAAGCTGGTCGATTCGCACGGAAGGGGCCGTGCGCTCTTCGCCTTTCTTGACCAAGGATATGATCTATTTTGGCTGCGAAGCAAATGAGTTCGTCTGCTCCGATTACCGCGGAATGGTCAAATGGCGCTACCTGACCAAGAGGCCGGTGACTTCTTCGCCCCTGGTATCGGATGGCATCGTTTACTTTGCCTCACAGGATGCCAACTTCTACGCTCTTGATGCCAAGTCAGGGTGGGTGATCTGGCGCTTCCGTATGGGTAAGGGCAGCGTTTCATCCCCGGCGTTGCTGGAGAACTCGCTGGTCTTTGGCTCGGCGGATAATTATCTCTACTGCGTCGATAAATCCAGCTCGCGCGAGTTGTGGCGTTATAAGTGCGAGCATCAAGTGAGCGGTTCTCCGCTAATCTACAAAGACGCGGTGTACTTTGGCACAGCGAACGGTATTTTTTATGCGGTGGACGTCAAGACCGGCCGCCAGCGCTGGAAATTCATGACCGCGGGTCCGATCACTGGAAGCGCGACCGCGATCAATGATGTGATTTATATCGGTTCCACAGACCACAAAATTTATGCGTTGATGGCATAGACATGATGGAGGCAATCCAGTGGTGAACTTTTTGCAAAAATTATTCAAGAAAAAAGAAAGTCAACAACCGGATATAACTACACCGAGTCTGACCATGGTCCAAACAACGCCGTTGACTGAGGATCAACTGAAAATCGTTTCTCAGGAAACTACTGCATTAAAACCGCCGCAGTTTTTAATGGGATGCGGACAATCAGCCGGGCTGCAGCGTGACCATAATGAAGATACTATTTTCTTCATGAGTTCGCTCCTGGCAGATGGGGTCAATGATCTTCCCTTCGGGCTGTGTGTGGTCGCAGATGGTATGGGCGGTCACCTCAATGGTGAAGTGGCTTCTGGGGTGGCGGCCAGGACGGTCGCGCGAATTTTAATCAACAAGGTCTATTCTCACTTACTGGAGATCAACCCCGATCCGATGGATGAGAGTTTGCAAGAGACCATCGAGCATGCAGTCAATGAGGTGCAGAAAAGCGTGCTGCGTTATGCCCCGGGGGGGGGGACGACCCTGACCATTGCTTTGCTTCTGGGCGAACAGGTAACCATTGCTCACGTCGGGGATAGCCGGGCTTACTTTATCTACCCGGATGGACGTATTCAACGGCTGACCAAAGATCACTCTCTGGTGCAGCGCATGGTGGATCTCGAAGAGATCACCGAAGCCGAAGCCAAGAATCATCCGCACCGCAATGTACTGTTGAAGGCCATTGGTCAATCAGAGCCAGTTTATCCGGATGTGCAGACACATCAGATTCCCAAGTTTGGCTATTTAATGCTGTGTTCAGATGGATTATGGGGAGTAATCACCGAGGCAGATATTTACCGCTTCATTTCTTCATCGACTGATCCGGCGGTAGCGTGCAAAGAGATGGTTAAGGCTGCCAATGAACACGGAGGTCCTGACAATATCAGCGTGATTTTGGTTAAATTCCAGGGTTAATGTAGGGGATATGAACGGCGATTATTACCAAATTTTGGGGGTCAATCAAGACGCCACTCTGGAAGAGATCAAGCGTGCTTACCATGAAAAAGCACGCCAGTTTCATCCGGATTTAAACCCTGATCCTGTGGATTCTGAAGAATTCCTGGCGATTCAAGAAGCATTTGAAACGCTCAAAATTTCTGAACAACGCCGGCAATATGATCAGACTATCTCGAAAGGAATTTATTTACAGCCGGTTACCCGCATCCGTTATTTGACCAGCCGCAAAGCCATTCCCCGTTTGGGGGAAGATCAATTGATGTACCTGTTAATGGAAATCGAGTGTCTGAAAACGGACGAAGAGATGCATAGTCCGCGGGCCCACGTTTGCCTGGTCATCGATTGTTCCACCTCGATGAATGGGAAGCGCCTGGACATGGTCAAAGAGAACATTACCCGGGTGCTCGATCAATTGAACGAGCGCGATCTTCTCTCAATCGTGACCTTCAGCGACGAAGCGGAAGTCTTTCTGCCGCC
>JAAZOQ010000398.1 GCA_012797695.1 Anaerolineaceae bacterium
AACGCTACCTTTACCCCGGCGAACTGGCCTTCTGGGTACGCAAATAAAATGAGCAAGAAGAACGAATCCCTTCTCGACGCGGCTGCGTTGATTGCTGAACTGCAAAACTCGCGGAAATACCGTTCCCTGCAGCTTCCAGCAGAAACCATTCAAGATCTGATCGCCCACGCGGAACAAATTACCCGAAATCCGCGGGAGATCGAACGTATCGTGCGCGAGAAACTGCACCACCTGGTCGCTGGCTATCTGGGGGACCCCGATTATGACCAACTGCAGTCTGAGTTAAAACAGGCAGCAACGGATCCCCAAGAAATTCAGGCCATTTGCCATCAAGTGCTGGCCACCCACGCCTCGACGCGCGAACGCCTGCCCATTCTGGAAGAATTCTATCCACGGCTATTCGCTTTTACCGGCACGCCGCACGTTCTGTTGGATCTTGCCTGTGCCCTCAATCCCTTTGCTTTACCGTGGATGGAGTTATCGCCCAAGACCCAGTATTACGCGTATGACCTGCACCAGCCCCGCCTGGATGCCATCAATACCCTGTTCGAAATCAATCACCTGCCGCGGCTGGCCATCCATCAGGATATTCTGGTCGAACCGCCCTCTATCGAAGCCGACGTTGCCCTGTTCTTCAAAGAAGCCCACCGTTTCGAAGCCCGCCAGCATGGCTGTAACCGTGAATTCTGGCAGCGTATCCACGCCCGCTATTTGCTGGTCTCCCTGCCCACACAAAACCTCACTGGCAATCATCCCAAGATTGAACAACACCGCCGCCTGGTGGAAGAGACCACGGCCGGCTTGAACTGGAAGATCACCGAAATTCCTTTCGACAATGAGATCGTATTTTGCATCGAGAAAAACGCATGAAACGTAAACAAAAAAAGACACTCGCTCCCCTTTCGGCTGAGCAATTTCGTCAAGAATCGCTGCAGCACTTTCGACCCCTGCTTGATCCGCAGGAATTCGTTGCACTGGAGCAAGAAGTCGAGCACCCTTTGCTGCCCACCCTGCGTGTGAATCCGCTCAAATCTGATGCCCGGCAAATCATGGAATGGGCCAAGCGCTACCACTGGCACACCGAAGCCATTCCTTTTTGCAGCGACGGATTTCGCATTGATGACCAGGCAGGCACCCCCGTCAGTCAGACTATCGAACACCGCCTGGGGCATTACTACATTCAAGAGGCGGCTTCCATGCTGCCGCCGGAATTATTCAACATTGATGAAACTGATCCCGGGCTGACGCTGGACCTGGCTGCCTCTCCTGGCGGGAAAACCACTCACCTGACTGCCCGGACCCACGATCATGGCTTGGTCTTTGCCAATGACTCCAGCCATGGACGTATCCCCGCTCTGCGTATCGTTCTGCAAAACTGGGGCGCGGTCAACACCGCAATCAGCCAGTTTCCCGGTGAAAAACTCGGCCCCTGGTTCCCAGAACTGTTCGACCGTGCTCTGATCGACGCCCCCTGTTCGATGCAAGGGCTGCGCACCGCTGAATCTCATGCCACCCGACCGGTCACCGCCAAAGAAAGTTCTGCATTAGCCAAACGCCAACAGGCATTACTCACCAGCGCCCTGCAAGCCGTGAAAATTGGCGGCCAGGTCGTGTACTCTACCTGTACGTTGATGCCGGAAGAAGACGAAGGAGTGATCGATGCCATTCTCACCCGCTTCGGCAGCGCTGTAAAAGTAATCGATGTACAACCCTCGCTGCCCTTCCCGGCTCCCGGGCTGACTGCCGCCGAGGGGCAGAATTACCACCCTGAAACCGCGCACTCCATTCGCCTGTGGCCGCACCGCCTCCAGACTGCCGGCTTTTTTGCTTGCCTGCTGCAGAAAACAGACTCGATCGAAACTCAACAAAAACCGGCTCCCGCCCGCGAACTATCGCGCACTGGCTTTCAGCCCTGTACTGGCGCTGAGGAACAACGGTTTTTTCGGCTTTTCCGTGATCAATTTGCTTTCGCTCTCGAATCCGTTCTGCAGGAATATCATCTGCACCTGGTAACCCGGCTAAACAAAGTGTTCGTCTTTCCGGAACGTGTGCTGAGTGATTTTGTTTCCCTGCCTTTGGAGTCAACCGGGATGCTGCTGGCTGAGGACGCCGGGGATGATGACTGGATGCCCTCGCACGACTGGGTCTGCCGTTTTGGCAGTCGTTTCCAGTCCTCTCAGATAACTCTTTCTGAGGCAGACACCGAATTGTGGATGAAAGGGAAAGACGTCCCTGAAGTAGCTCAAGGCGCAAAGGGGACTATGGTGATTGTGAAAAACGAACGTGGGTTGATTCTGGGCCGCGGCAAACAGATGGGGGATCATCTCAAGAATTTGCTGCCCCGCCGTTTGATCTAGGCATCCATCTCGCCTTGGTCGTACAGGATCAAGGCCACAGCGGTCATGGCCGCCGTTTCCATGCGCAGGATTCTTGGCCCCAGTGTAACAGAAAGAAAACCAGCAGCTTGTGACCGCTCGACTTCTTCCGGGCTAAAGCCTCCCTCAGGGCCAATCAAAACCAAATAATGTTCTTTGGGGTGATGCTGCAAAGCCGCGTGCAGCGACAGAATATGCTCCTCTTCCCAGGGAATCAAGCGGCACCCACCCGCTGTGGCAGCTTGCTGCAGCGCTTCACGAAAATGTAAAGGGGGTATGATCTCAGGCACCCGGGCGCGGTGCGATTGCTCCGCTGCTTCCTGAATGATCTTTTGCCAGCGTTCCAGCTTTTTGGCAAAATCTTTTTCCTCCTGCACCAGACTGCGGCTGGAGATCACCGGCACAAAACGGCTGACTCCTAATTCAGTACATTTCTGCAGGATCCATTCGAATTTTTCGCGCTGCGTAAGACACAGGTAAAGATCGATTTGCGTTTCAGGCTCATTTAGACAAGGTTGATTATTCTCAATCATCCCCACACACAGATGCGCATCAACCGAGGTCAGGCGCACAGCGTACTCCTGCCCACTTCCATCCAGTACCGTAACCTCCGTTTCCGCTTTTAACCGCAATACCTGGGCGATTTGCCGTGAAACGGATTCGGGGAAATGGACTTCTGTTGCAGAAAATGAACTCACCGGGAGAAAAAATCGATGCATGAGAACGCGCCAGAAATTAGGATAATCCCATTATAATAGCATACATGAACGTAAAAGAAATCCTTTCCCCCTTCACCAACCCAGATCAAAAGCCGCGTATTTATCATTATTTTGATCTGGTCATGGCATTATTCGTCACCGTTTTGAT
>JAAZOQ010000399.1 GCA_012797695.1 Anaerolineaceae bacterium
AAATAACCACCATACGGTGAATGGCATCGGGCGACAGTGCCGCCATGAGATTGACCGTGCTGAGCAAGTTGTTCTTGAGCGTCGGCAGCACCAGGGCCAGATCACGGCCGGTTTCGACCAGACTGGCCAGGTGGAAAACAAAAGCAGGTGGATCCTGACTCAGATAAGCCACCAGCCTGTCGCTGTCGTTGAGATCAAAATATTGGAGGGGAATGGGCCCCAGTTCGGCGGCCATCGTCCCACCCAGGGCAATTCCGCGGATATCCGCGCCTAATTCACGCAAAGCGGAGCAAAGAGAATAGCCAATGAAACCCGTCGCGCCGGTAACCAACACCTTCTGGTGGGTGAAAGCATCACCAAATTCTTCTTTAAATGAATATGCCTGCTTCATCTCTTCACTCATCTCCCCCCTGCTCATTCCCACGCGTCGATATGGATGGCTTTGGCGGCAATCCCGTGCTGCTGGAGTTCGCCGGTAAATTTCTTGAGCATGCCAGGAGGGCCGGAGAGATAATAGTCATCATCAAGAGGAGATTCGATCTGCTTGAGAATTGTGGGAATATCGAGCAGCCCAGAGGATTCATCGGGCTGAGAAACGTCACCCTGCTCAATGAAGTAATGCACGCTCAGGGCCGGGCAGCGGCGGCTGGCAGCCTCAAGCAGCGGGCGAAAGATGAGCAATCCACGCTCACGAACGCCATAGAATACGTGGAGAGATTCGGCCTGTTCAGCGGTCAGACTTTCGATAAATGCAGTAAAAGCAGTCAAGCCAGTCCCACCGGCGATCAATACAGAAGGACGGCCGGGTTCAACCCTGAAATCACCGTAGGGCATCTTCACCCAGACTTCGCGGCCTACGGATAACTCCTGCTCCATACGACGGGTATAGACGCCTTTGACCGAATAGGTGATGGTCAAACTTTCACGCTGCTGCGGGGATGAGGCAATGGAAAAGACCCGCGATTCCGGCCAGAAACCGGTAGGATCGTAGGCGTCCAGCGTCAGGTGCAGAAATTGTCCGCTGTTGAAACGCGGAAGCCGCGCCTCAGGTTCCAGGGAAAGGGTATACACGTGATCGCCGTGATCGACAATCTGCCTGACCCGACAAGGGATCTTCTGGGCAGAAGTCATTCCGCTCTTTCCCCCTGCATAAAGCGGGCAAAGGTATCCGCGATCTTGTCGAGATGCCCTTGATGAATGCCCGGATAAACCCCAATGAAAAAGGTGTCGTTCATGATCGTATCCGTGTTAGTCAGTTCCCCGACCACCCGGCAGTTGATCTTCTGAAAAGCGGGATGGCGGAGCAGATTGCCGCTGAAAAGATTGCGGGTCTCGATCTTGTTGGCTTCAAGGAAGCGGGTCAATTGATTGCGGGTAAAGCCAGCCTCTGGTTTGACGGTAATCACAAAGGCAAACCAGGATGGATCGCTGTTCGCGGTTGCGTGGGGAAGCAGCAGTCGATCTTGATATGGCTCAAGAATCTCGTGAATCTTTCTGAAGTTTTCTTTGCGCTTTTCTACAAATGACGGCAATTTTTCGAGCTGGGCACAGCCGATGGCCGCCTGCATATCCGTCACCTTGAGGTTATAGCCAATGTGGCTGTACACATATTTGTGATCATATCCCCGAGGCAGCGTACCAAACTGCTGAGAGAAACGCTTGCCGCAGGTATTGCTTTCGCCGCCAGAGCAGTAACAATCACGCCCCCAATCGCGGAAGGAACGAGCAATACGGGCCAGGTCATCATCATTGGTGACCACACAACCGCCCTCTCCCATCGTAATGTGATGCGCCGGATAGAAAGAACTGGTCGCCAGATGCCCGAAGGTACCGGTCAGGCGGCCGCGGTAACGCGACCCCAGTGCATCGCAATTATCCTCGATCAGCCATAGATTATGCTTTTCGGCCAGCGCAGTCGCGGTATCCAGATCAAACGGGTTGCCCAGCGTGTGAGCCATAAAAATCGCGCGCGTTTTCGGGGAGATCGCCTCTGCGAGGCGCGCCGACATAGCGGTGTAATCCCCCAGATTCACATCCACGAACACGGGAACCAACTGGTTCTGAATGATCGGCGCCACCGTGGTGGGGAACCCGGCAGCCACTGTAATTACCTCGTCACCGGGTTTGAGACGGCGTTCGCCAAGTTTTTCAGAGGTCAGCGCAGAGAGGGCCACCAGGTTGGCAGAAGAGCCCGAATTGACCAAAAGAGCATTATTCAAACCCAGGTATTCAGCAAAGTCATTTTCAAATTGTTCAGCGTAGCGGTTGGCCGTCAGAAAGAAATCCAGACTGGCATCGATCAAATTGACCAGTTCGGTCTCATCGAAGACCCGACCCGCATAATGGATGAAATCCTGTTCAGGATTAAATGAAGATCGAGACGCGAATTTTTCTTGATAATATTTTTTAGTCAGTTCGAGGATCTCTTTACGCGTGTCCATGGTTCCCTGCGGCGAAGTATTTTGTGTACCAATCCAGCGTTCTTTCCAGACCTTGATCCAGCGAGAACATTGGCCGCCACCCCAACACCTCATGCGCCTTTTTGGCGCTCAAGTACTGGTGACGGATCTCGTTGCTGGTCTCATTCAATACTACCGGTGAGAGAGAAGAACTCATTTTTTCGAGGATCTTTTTCACCAGATCGATCACAGTCACCTGTAATTCGTTGGAGAAATTAAAAGCCTCGCCCCGCAAATCGGGGTTCTCTGCCAGTTTCTCAGCCAACAACATATAAGCCGCAGCGCCATCCTCGACATAGAAATAATCGCGGATGAATAACCCATCCGAGCGGATGATGGGCTGCTGCCCACGCAACACAGAGCGGATGGTCCCAGGAATGATGCGATTCCAGTTAAGATCGCCGCCGCCGTAGAAATTTCCGCAGCGAGTAATGGCTACCGGCAGCCCAAAACTGACCGCATAACTGTGGGCAATCAGGTCCGCACAACTCTTGCTCACGTCATAGGGGTGCTGCCCCTGCAAAGGAGTCTCTTCGTCATAAGGTAACTGGGTCTGGTCGCCATAGGCTTTATCGGAGGAAGCCAGCACAATCTGCTTGACCTTCGGGCTGCGCCGACAGGCGTCGAGCAGTGCCCAGGTGCCCCCAATATTGGATTCAAACGTTGTCACCGGGTTGCGATTGGCAATGGTAACGATCGTTTGTGCGGCAAGATGGAGAACTGTATCGATCTCATATTCCCCGAGGATGCGTTCCATCAGAGCTTGATCTCTGACGTCTCCGCGCACTACCTTGACCTTCGCGAACAGCCCTGATTGAACCAGCTCAGACTGGGGCACCCAATCGCGGACCAGGCAGACCACATCTGCACCGCTCTCGACCAGCCGCTTGACCAGCCAGCCACCCACCAACCCGGTACCGCCCGTCACGAAAGTGGGACGATCCAACCAGAAAGATTTGTCTAATTCCATATTTTCCATGGCGCTTTTCCAGTCGACCAGAGGTCTTCTAATAATTGAAGTTCGCGTTTCGTATCCATGCACTGCCAGAACCCGTCGTGACGATAAGCCATCAACTGTCCATCGCGGGAGAGATTCGCCAGCGGTGCTTTTTCGAATACAGTATCATCTCCCTCGATATAATCCAATACCTGAGGCTCAAGAATGAAGAAACCGCCGTTGATCCAGCCCTCACCAATCTGAGGTTTTTCATCGAAGTGGACCACCTGGTCCCCATTGAAGCTGAGGCCGCCGAAACGCGCCGGCGGACGAACCGCTGTAATGGTCGCCAGTTTCTTATGGCTCTTATGGAATTCGAGAAGCCGGGTCAGATCCACATTGGCCACTCCATCCCCATAAGTCAACATAAAGGGATCATTGCCGATCCATTCTTTCAGCCGCTTCACGCGGCCGCCAGTCATAGTCGATTCGCCTGTCTGAGCCAAAAATACGTTCCAGTTCTCATGCTCTTTTTCGGAAATATCGATCTTGCCATTCTTCAAATGGACGGTAAGATCACACTGCCGATAGTAATAATTCAAAAAATAAGACTGGATGACTTCTGCCTTATACCCCATGGCAATGGCAAAATCTTCATGCCCATAAGTGGAATAAATCTTCATGATATGCCAGAGGATCGGCTTACTGCCAATTTCAACCATTGGTTTAGGTTTGACGTTGGTCTCTTCCTGTAAACGTGTTCCTAACCCACCCGCGAGGATGATCACTTTCATGAGGCGTCCTTCATTAATTAGTAATTGGTCTATTCTCAGTTGATCGAATTATAAACCAGAAAACATAGATT
>JAAZOQ010000060.1 GCA_012797695.1 Anaerolineaceae bacterium
GTCTGAGTGTAATTCTCATTCACTTCCCCGCTGGCGCGTTTATTGCCCGGGCAGAGGGGACAGGTGGGATCGTAAGCCGGGATGGAAGCAGCCGGCACCTTTTCAACCTGGCCCAGCCAGGGACGGGTGGCCCGCTGCGGTGAGACCAACACCCATTCGCGAGTCAGAGGATTGAAGCGGCGATGGGGAGCAGTAAACATTTATGATCTCCTTCAGAAGAGTTTCCCTTATTATACTGCCTGAGAACAGGGCTATTTTGTCTCTTGACAGCCAAATTTGCTCGTGTCATAATATAGAAAATATTTTCTAATATTTGTATGGGGAGAAATTTCCATGACCCGCTTGCTGTATCTACCCGATGACGTTACCATCCTGCAGTTGGAGGTCGAGATGAGTGCCCGCCAACTGGCCGCTGCGATTAATGCCGGGTTAGCCCCGGTGGAAGCACTCCAAAAAGCCACCGAAATGCTCTATGCCAGTCAGATTGGCAATACGGTGATCGTTTTTCCGCGGCACAAACGCGGTCATCCACAGCGGGCTGTGCCGTCCAATGGATTGACCCGGCGCCAGCGGGAAGTGCTCGAACTGGCCTCGCACGGGTATAACAACGAAGAAATCGCCAGAATGATGGGAATTTCGCGGCGCACCGTCAGTTACCATCTCAAGGGAATCAAAGCCCAGATCAAGACCACTGCCTTCCCCGCAGCAGGCTCAGATTCATAGCCGCTGCCATACCTGATACAGGCTGAGATCGCCGGTGGCACCATCTGAATCAAACTGACTCTGGATCGTGAAGCCGCTGGCCGCCGCCAAAGCGGATAGCTCTGCCGCTGAGAAGAGATGCACGTAACGCAGGCCGGGAATCTCTGCCTGGCCCGTCACCGTGTGGCGCCAATCCAGTAAATAATCCCCGGGCTCAACATCAGTTCCCTTCAAGCCGACCTGACCCCACGGCTGGACGCGTGCCGCCAATTTGGGATTGCGGGTAAACTGCCACTCAGAGTGCACAAAACGCGCTCCCGACGGCAATAACCCAGCAATTTGCTGCAACAAAGCTGCCCGCACCGCCGCCCCCGGGATGTGATGCAGCGCAGCGAACATGAGAACGCCATCGTATCGGCGACGGCTGCACTGTCGGCTCCAATCTGCCGAGCGCAAATCGGCCAGAGCAAAGCGCACCTGCTGGTCCGCTGCCAAAGCAACTCCGCGGCTGGCGGTCTGGGCCGTCTCGATCAACACCGGACTGAAATCAAGGCCTTCATACAGGCCCCGTTTGCCCGCGGCTGCCCATTCTGCTGAGAGCGCTCCGCTGCCGCAGCCCAGATCAAGCCAGGCGCCGTCGCTGACCTCTTCCGTCAGAATGCGCCGCACCCCCGGCTGAATACGGCGGCGTGTTTCGGCAAAAGCAGCCCCATATTCCTGGTAAAATCGACCATTAATGTCGAATAATTGATCCTGCACCGTTTTTTCCATCAGAACTATTATAATGGGCGTAAGGTGAATCATGGATATCGAGAACTGGAAAAAGAAACGCAGCTACACCCCTGAAATGCTCGAAATTGCCCGGGTCGTACTTGAAGAAGTACGCAGCGGCAGACGGTTGGACCGCGCCCTGCGGGCGCACACCCAGCCAGATGGGGCCATGCTCGCCAAGCACGTGCTCATCGCCGCCTACCACAAGCTGGTGCAGAGCGGGGAATGGGCCGCAGATGAGCACCTGTTAGCTACCATCCGCATGAAACCGGTGCGCACCCTCTCCGGGGTCACCACCGTTACCGTGCTTACCAAGGCCTATCCGTGCCCGGGGCGCTGCGTGTTCTGCCCCACCGAAGACTA
Organism: Anaerolineaceae bacterium; assembly: GCA_012797695.1. Classification (GTDB taxonomy): domain Bacteria; phylum Chloroflexota; class Anaerolineae; order Anaerolineales; family Anaerolineaceae; genus UBA6107. Next base: position 1,837 of record JAAZOQ010000060.1, read on the forward strand.
CATGCCCAAGAGCTACCTGGCGGATGAGCCGGGAGCCGCCCGGGCTTATCAGAATAAATTCGATCCCTTCAACCAGGTACATTCGCGTTTGACCGAATACACCGCGGTGGGTCACCCCACAGATAAAGTTGAGCTGCTGATCCTGGGGGGCACCTGGAGCGCCTACAAGCGCGACTATCAGTTATGGTTCATCAAACGCTGTTTCGATGCCATGAACCAGCCTGAAAACACCCCGGCAGCACCAGCAAGTGAACCCGCCAGCCAACAATCCGTTGATCTAGCCCAGCTTCAGGCTGCCCACACCCTCAATGAGACCGCCAGCCATCGCAACGTGGGTCTGGTGATCGAGACCCGTCCAGATGAGATCAGCGCCAAAGAACTGACCTGGCTGCGGCAGCTTGGCGTGACCAAAGTCCAGATGGGCGCGCAAAGCCTGGATGACCGCGTGCTGGCCCTGAACCTGCGCGGACATACCGCCGCCGATACCCTGCGGGCCACCGCTCTGCTGCGGGCAGCCGGCTTCAAGATCGTGCTGCACTGGATGCCCAATCTGCTGGGCGCCACTCTCGAATCGGATCGCGCCGACTTTGCCCGCCTGTGGCAGGACGGTTACGCCCCGGATGAACTCAAAATCTACCCCACCCAGTTACTCGAGACCGCTGAGCTTTACCAGTACTGGCAGCGCGGAGAATACACGCCCTACACCACTGAAGAACTGATCGCCCTGTTGGCAGATCTGAAAGCCACCATTCCGGAGTACTGCCGCGTCAACCGCATCATCCGCGACATTCCTTCCACCCACGTGGTCGAGGGGAACAAGCGCACCAGTCTGCGCCAGGACGTGCTGCTGGAGCTGGAGCGCCGCGGCCAGGCCTGTCACTGCATCCGCTGCCGCGAGGTGCGCAACAGCAAAGTGCAGCCTGACGAACTGGCGTTCAATGACCTGACCTATCACCCGGCTTACGCCGAAGAGCACTTCCTCTCGTATGTTACCCCCAACGACAAGATTGCCGGCTACCTGCGCCTGTCGCTGCCCGATTCCAATGCGCCGCAACTGGGAATGGCTGATCTCGAAAACGCTGCCCTTATCCGTGAAGTCCACGTTTACGGACAGTCTCTGGCAGTGGGATCAGAGCAAAGCGGAGCCGCCCAACACATCGGGTTGGGAACTCATCTGCTGCAAAAAGCCGCCAAGATCGCCTACGCGCAAGGTTTTTCGCGGCTGGCAGTCATTGCTGCCATCGGTACACGCCGCTACTACGAAAGTCGCGGCTTCAAACGAGGTGAACTTTACATGGTCCAGGAACTGCATCAATGAACGTTAAAATCCGTGAGCAGGGATACGCTGATGACCCGGCTGTGCGCTCACTGCTGATACGCACTTTTGGCAGCGATGACGAAGCTCGTTTGATGGAACGGCTGCAGGAAGAAGATGCTGACAGGATCTCTTTTGTCGCGCTAGCAGAAGACAAGATCGTCGGTCAGATCTTGTTCTCGCCCGTCAGTTTCGACAACGATATCGACTCATACGCGCTGGCATTGGCCCCGCTGGCTGTGCTGCCCCAATATCAGGGGCTGGGCATCGGCAGCAAACTGGTGCGCCGCGGGCTGGATCAGGCCATCGTCTTCCATTACGCACTGGTTTTCGTGCTGGGCGCTCCCGGTTATTTTCACCGCTTCGGTTTCGACACTGCCGCCAAACACAATTATTTTTGTGAGTATGACGTGCCCGACGAGAATTTCATGGTCAATTTTTTGCGTTTTAAACCCAGCACACAGTTCCCTGCCGTGGTCTCTTATTCCCCTGCTTTTAAAAATTTCGAAGACTGACCTCAGATCTTCCAGACGCTGCAATTTTTGCCGCTTTGCTTGCCTTGATACAGAGCTAAATCAGCCCGACGGATGGCACCGCCGATGCCGCTGTTCTTATCACAGGTGCTGATCCCCAGGGTGATCGTCACCGGGATATCCACTTCGTGGTAGATGAACGGCGAATTGATCACCCGGGCGCGAATTTTCTCGGCGACGGCCTCGCTTTCTTGCAGAGAAGCGTCTACCAGCATCAGCAAAAATTCATCTCCCCCCCAACGGCAAATCGAGTCATCTTTGCGTACAGCCAGACGGATCTTTTCCGCCAGGATCACCAGCACAAAATCGCCGGCATCGTGGCCGTATTCATCATTGATCTGCTTGAAATTATCCACATCGATCATCACCAACGAAAATGGCTTGTCATCATTTTCCATGCGCTGTTTCTGCTCTTCAAGCAGCTTCATCATCATGCGGCGGTTAACCAGATTGGTCAGCGGATCTGTGTTGGCCAGTGTCATCAGCTGCTTGTTGGCATCCACCATTTCTGCCTGCGAAGAGATCTTTTCGCGTTCAAAAGAATAGGCTTCCACGATCAGCAAGACACAGGCAACGCTCAAATTAATAATGAAAAGGATGTTCCGACCATCCACAGTACCCTGCCCACCCATTAAAGAGATATTGGAAAACAAATACGCCAAGATCAATAATACCGAAAGAAGCACCACCACCGCTATACGGGTGCCACTCGGGTACCTTTCACTGGTCAACAGGAAGGGAAAAATTGCCAGCAACTGTAAATAAGCGCCGGAATTCCACCCCAATAAAATCAGGAACACAAAACTCGACGCACAAACCTCAAACGCGCCCATTACCAAAGGAAAAGAGTGAGTAGGGTTAGCCGAGAAAAACCAGACCAGTGCCCACAAGACGGCTCCAACAGCCGAGATCGTCAGCAAATCCCAGCGCTGGATCAACGCAAAAAGGAACACCAGGATCAAGCGGCTGATAATAATCGGCACACTCACATTGCGCAGGGTGTTGTTCAGTTTATTTGGTTTTCCTTGCTTTCTTGACCTGGCAATCACTTCTGGTCCCCCGAAGACAGTCACAGAAAGAGACAATCCAATAATTCAGGATCGATAAAATTACGCTGTAATATTATTATGAGAGATTTTTTGCACTGCAGTAATTTATTATAGACGAATTCTTTTGGCATTTCAATCTTTAAAAAATGCCCGGCGCAAGCGTCGGGCATTCAAAAGTGTCGATCAAAATGCAAAAGAAACAATTTTAATTGGTGGTGTTATTCCAGAACCAGTTGTAGGCATAGAAGAAACCGTTGGCCGTTTCGAGGCGAACAGCAATCTGCTGACTGCCTGCCAGAGAGGCCGGGATAGAATACGTAGCACTGAAACTGCCTCCCGCACCGCTATCCAGCGTAGCAACCACCGTTCCGCCCATACCGTAAGAGCCATACGGCCCCATGCGGACGTTGAACGTCTGCCCGGCCGGGAAATTATAGCCGTAGACCGTTACCGTCGAATCGCGGACCACAGAGGCAATCGAGATGGTAGGAATCCCCACGTAACCCGGCACAGCCGGACTGGTCGGAACAACCGGCGTTGACCCGGGCACCGGAGTGCTGGCAACGGTCGTTGAATTGTTATAGAACCAGTTAAAGGCATAGTAGTAACCATTGGGTCCATCCATACGAATGGCAATCTGGGATTTCGCCGCCAACCAGGAAGGAATATTGAGGGTCAGGCTGTACGACCCACCGGTGGTTGGGGTCGTGCCCACAACGGTACCGCCAATGCCCAGGGTGCCAAAATCACCCATGCGCACGGTAAATGCCTGACCAGCCGGCATATTTTGGGTCTGCACGGTCACAGTCGAACCTGCGGCTACTGAAGTGATCGAAAAAGTCGGATAGCCGACATATCCCGGCACCGGGGTGGGGCCAGCAGGCAACGCGGTAGGGGCACCGGTTGCGGTGTTGTTGAACCAGTTGTAGCTAAAGTAGCCAGAGGAACTCTCAAAGCGGATGGCGATGCGATCTGCGCTGGCCAAAGCCCCCGGGATAGCATAAGTCGTGGTAAAGCTGGTACCAGCACTGGTGTCATACGAACCCACCACTGTACCACCCACGCCATACGTGCCATAAGGGCCCATGCGGACGGTAAACACCTGTCCGGCCGGGAAATTTGCCCCGGACACAGTCACAGACACCCCGGTATTGACCGAGACGATCGAAGTGACCGGTACCAGGCCCCAGGCCTGGGCTACAGAAGGACCAAAAAAGCCAACCAGTAACCCCAACATGACGACAAAAGAAATCGCCAGCAGGAGAATGCGTTTCTTTGAGTAAGATTTTTTTGTGACCATTCCAACCTCCTCTTCACGTTGCTGTCTAAACAGTATAGCAATATTTCAGGTCGAAGAAAAGCTGGCTTCGTTTCAAGCCGAGGCCAGCCTGAATCTCATTTAATCGTGGGTAATGCGAGCAGCCATCCACTGTGCATAATCATCCGTTGAGTTTCCACCGCTGGAAACCTTGAGGTAAAAGATCACGTTCTTGCCGTCGTAAGCGGACAGGTCGATGTCAATAGCCACTGTCGTGTTGTTATAAGTTTTGCTCCAGGTACCCAGCGAGGTGATGGTGGAACTTCCTTGTTCCTGTGCCAGCACTTCAAACGTAACGCTGCAATTGGTCTTTTGATACGAGCACAAAGCCGTCGCGGCAAAGCGATCCCCGGAGTGAATCAGAATGTTGGGGAACTGACCCTGGATCATGCCATCCCCACCGGCCGCCGGAATCGTAATGATCGTGCCTTCATCATCCGTAAGACCATTTTCAATGATCGGAGCATAAGAACGCATGATCGAACCGGTCGAGTAATTCGCCGAGCTGCTGGGGCAACTGATGGTACCGGCATTGGTACGCCATTGAGCTGAGCAATAATTGCCAACAAAGTCATAGACGGTATTGGGGTCTTTGGGGGTCGGAATGGTAGTGACCGAGATCTTTACCGTGACCGGCACACCACCGTTCACCCCTACACCAAAGGTCGTGCCATTGGGAGTACGCAGCAACCAGCTGCCGGTGTAATCACCATTCCCGGAAGGCGCTACCATCGGCACGGAGATATCCACAGTCTCACCCGGGCGGACGGAAGCCGGTAAAGCCACCGTTGCCGGAGCACTCATGGAATTGCCATTCAGGAACATAATGGAATATCCGGTGCCCCAGGTGCAGGAACCAATGTTCTTGACGCGCCAGGTTTTGACGAAAGAAGCTCCCGCCACAAAGGATGAGCCATCGGGAATGGTCACGTCGGTCACCCAGCCTGCCTGATTACAGGGAACGGGGATTGGGGTAGCCGTGGGAGGAACTGCTGTAGGAAGAATTGGCGTCGCAGGCGACAAAGTGGCCGTCGGCAAAGCACCAGAACCTGGCAACGGAGTGGCAGTCACCACAATGACCGGGTTAGTCTGGGCGGTCTGGGTCAAATATTTACCCACTTCCGCCTGGATGGTCTGCGCTGCCAGGGTTTGTGATTGCTCTTCAGAAATAGAGTTCCCGCCCAACAGCGGAAAATTACAGGCCGCCAGGATCAAGGCACTGACAATAAAAAGTGGAAGAATTATCCCAAAAATTTTCTTAAACATATTCATA
>JAAZOQ010000061.1 GCA_012797695.1 Anaerolineaceae bacterium
CTCGGCGTGGCCCGATGGGTGGGGGCCCAATGGGGCCGGGGATGATGCGTGGCGGTGAAAAAGCACGTGACTTTAAAGGTACGATGAAAAAGTTGATCCAGTACCTTTCAGTCTACAAAGTTTCAATCATTATTGTCTTGATATTTGCGATTGCTTCCACGATTTTTTCGATCGTCGGCCCGAAAATCTTGGGCAATGCCACCACCAAGTTGTTCGAAGGGGTGGTCGCTCAAATCGCGGGTACAGGCACGGGCATCGATTTCGTTTACATTCGCAATATCATTCTGGAATTGTTAGTCCTGTATCTGGTCTCGGCTGCTTTTAGCTATGTCCAAGGCTGGATCATGACCGATGTTTCGATGAAGGTGACTTATCAGTTCCGTAAAGAGATCTCACAAAAGATCAATCGGATGCCTTTACGCTATTTCGATGGCACCAATCACGGAGAAATTCTTTCACGTATCACCAACGACGTGGATACCATCAGCCAAACCTTGAACCAGAGTATGACCCAGATCATTACCTCAGTGATCACCATGCTGGGTATTCTGGTAATGATGCTCTCGATCAGCTGGATGATGACCCTGGTGGCGGTGCTGATTGTGCCTCTCTCGGCAGTGATTATTGCCCTGGTGGTCAAGCAATCGCAGAAGTTCTTTAAGCAGCAGCAGGATTATTTAGGCCATGTCAATGGCCACGTCGAAGAGATGTATGGCGGCCACATTGTCATGAAAGCCTTCAATGGCGAGAAGAAGAGTGTGGAGCAGTTCGATGTGTTGAATAACACTCTTTACAGCTCCGCCTGGAAGTCTCAATTCCTCTCAGGAATGATGATGCCGATCATGACCTTTATTGGCAATCTGGGCTATGTGCTGGTGTGTATCCTGGGTGGTTGGCTGGCGGTCACTGGCTCGATCACCGTTGGTGACATTCAGGCCTTCATCCAATACGTCCGCTCGTTCACTCAGCCGATTTCTCAGATCGCCAATATCTCCAATATTTTGCAGCAAACGGCAGCGGCAGCGGAACGGGTCTTCAAATTCCTCGAAGAGGACGAAGAAGTTCCTGATCCGGCCAACCCCGTTCAACTGTCAAATGTAGAAGGTCGGGTTCAGTTCCAGGATGTTCATTTTGGTTACAACCCTGAGAAGATCATCATCAACGATTTTTGCGCTGATGTGAAGCCCGGGCAAAAGATCGCGATTGTGGGGCCTACGGGTGCGGGCAAGACCACCATGGTAAAGCTGCTGATGCGTTTCTATGACGTCAACAGCGGAGCCATCCTGGTGGATGGCCACAATATTCAGGAATTCAATCGTGCCGACCTGCGCCACATGTTTGGGATGGTGCTGCAGGATGCCTGGTTGTACAACGGTACAATCATGGAAAATATCCGCTACGGTCGTTTGGATGCTTCAGATGAAGAGGTGGTTGAAGCAGCGAAGACTGCTTACGTTGACCATTTCATTCGTACCCTTTCTGAAGGATACAGCATGGTACTGGATGAAGAGGCCTCAAATGTCTCTGCGGGGCAGAAACAGTTGCTGACCATTGCCCGTGCGATCCTCGCGGACCCCAAAATCTTGATCCTGGATGAGGCGACCAGCTCGGTCGATACTCGTACCGAGGTGCTCATCCAGAAAGCAATGGATGTCTTGATGAAGAATCGTACCAGCTTTATCATCGCCCATCGTCTTTCGACCATTCGCAATGCCGACCTGATTTTGGTGATGAATAATGGCGACATTGTGGAACAGGGAACTCACGAGGGCCTGTTGGCGAAGAACGGTTTTTATGCCTCTCTGTACAACAGTCAGTTCGAAGCAGCAGAAGTTTTCTAGCACGGCAGAAATAATTTCATCCGGTTGCATAAAGCAACCGGATGACTGTTTAAATTGCATAAAAAAACGAGAAAAACCCCTTTCAAACTTGGCGTATTAATATATAATTTATGCGTAATATTCTCTGATTAGACCTTTCCAACTTTTACGATCTGTACAACTTATCGATGGGAGAAAGCTTTTTGCATCAATCCCACCGAATCAAACAACTGAATACGCTTGCAAATAACAACTATTGAAGAGAGGGATTGTATGCAAAAATTTATCAAAATCCAGCTGGCTATTTTGACCCTGGCAGCACTTGTCTTTGCGCTGCCGCAGCACTCAGTTTCAGCAGAAGAGATTACGTACCCGGCTGGCTTGAATGAGTCTTTTACGCCAATTGCCATCTCTGC
>JAAZOQ010000400.1 GCA_012797695.1 Anaerolineaceae bacterium
CTCGTTGCCAAAATACGGATCTTCTACGTTGACCTCATCTGAATTCAATGCCGCGGTCAAAGCAGGGGCAGCACCAGCGGTCTTGTACAGTTCGATCTGGTTCTCGGTGCGCATCATGTATTCAATGAACTTCCAGGCGGCATCTTTGTGCTGAGCGTTCACGGGGATGGAAAGCCCGGTACCCCCTAAATAGGAGCCGGCTTCCGTCTGATACGGATGGATGGCTACGCGCCACTGGCCAGCCATTTCAGGAGCGGAGGATTTCATGATGCCCATGTAATAAGGGCCATCCGAGAACATGGCAATACGGCCATCTTTGACACCCTGGATGCGTTCGCCCTGATCGGTCGTCCAGTTGATAGCCAGGCCTTTATCCAGCAGGTCTTTCTCGAATTGAATAGCTGCGATTGCTTCGGGGGAATTGTACACAGCCTTAGTATTGTCATCGTTGAGCAGTGAGCCACCGTTCTGATAGATGAACTGGGCACCGTGGAAAGTATCGGCCAGGAACTGATAGCGATACTGATCGCCTTCCACCAGTTTCGAGAGAGTTGTTTCCAGCTCATCCCAGGTGGTGGGTACGGTCAAACCTTTTGCCTCGAGCAGATCAGCGCGATAGTACAAAGCGTAAGTATCGAAATCGCACATGATGGTCGGCAAAGTGTTGCCATAAGTCATGGCTTTCATGGCACCTTCAGAGTATGCTTCGCTGAGGGGAACACCGTTCAGTTCGCCATTGGCATAAGTAGAAAGGTCAGTAAAAGCACCCAATGCTGCAAACCGGGGCAGCCAGGTCATATCGATCGTGACCAGATCAGGGGCATCGCCGCCAGCCAGAACGACGTTCAATTTTTCCAGCGTCGTGTTCCAATCCAGAGATTGGAGATCTACTTTGATGCCAGGATTCTCGGCTTCGAACCCTTCGATCAAAGGTTTGACCGGAGTCGCCTCACCATAATAATCCCAGATGGTGATGGTTACGGGTTCGGTATCCGTGGTTCCACTTGCTGTTGTAGCGGCGGCCTCTGTTCCTGCCGCTGCGGTAGTAGCAGCTTCTGTAGCAGCCGGTTGTGCGGAACCGCTGCATCCAGCCAGCATTGCCACAATCAAGAGCAATGCAACGATGGGAGCTAATTTCTTAGTCATTGATTTCTCCTTGAAAAAGTTTTGATCATCCAGATTGCGGATGGTTTTGCCATCTCAATGCCACTCGACAATACAACCGTTCCAGGCCGGGATCTGCAGCTTCCAGATTCCCTTCTCCCAGGCAATTTTTGTTTTGCCGGTTTCCGTGAGCAGAAATGCCTCACTGCCTTGCATCAAGGTCGTGGCCTGGATCTCCACCGCCTGCGGAGAATGGTTGGTAAACACGGCATAGCCGCTGGTCGCGCGGTCGAGCACGGCAGTCTCTACTGCCGGATGATTCGATTCGACCTGCGGCCGGATCCCCGCCCATTCCATGAAAGCGCGGTAGAGTTTATAAGTCGGATTTTCGTGCTCGAATGCCGCAGGTTCAAAGGCCAGATAAACCTCAATCGGATAAGCGCACAACAGCGCCTTTCCCTTACCGGCCTGGTAACAAACAATCGCCGGGGCCCCATTTTGATCTTCGGCAATGACTTCTGCGCCTGCGAGATCAAGGGTTGCCCCCCAACTGCGTGGTTCGCTGCTCATGCCCTGATAGTGGAAAGTATCCCCAACTTTCAG
>JAAZOQ010000401.1 GCA_012797695.1 Anaerolineaceae bacterium
TATTCGCTGCAGCCGTCGATGCGGCCCGAGTCGATGATCTCGCGCGGAATCCCCTGCAAATACTGGTTGAAGAAGAAGATGGCAATGGGATGTGCCAGATACGGCAGCATGATGCCAATGTAAGTGTTGGTCAGGTTCAGGGCAATGATCTCACGGTACAGGGGCAGCATGAGGATTTCGAAGGGGATCATCATGACGATCAAGACGCACACGAACAGGAAGTTCTTGCCCTTGAAGTCGTAGAAAGCGAAACCGAAGCCAACCCAGGCACTAATGAACAGGGTAGCCACCGTCTGCACCACGGTCAGGATCAGGCTGTTTTTGAACCAGTTGAAATATTCGTTATCCCCGGCAAAGACGGCCCGGTAATTATCCAGGGTCAGATTCTTCCAGTCGATGTTCAGGTTGAAGCCGTTGCGGATGATCTGGCTGCTGTCTTTGAATGAGGTCAGCACAATCGAGATGAATGGCATCAAGATAATGAAAGCCAGCGCGGTAAAGAAGGCGATCAGCAGGACGGTATCGATCGTGCGTTGACCGGGTTTGTGAGTGGGTCGAGTATTTTCCATGTTATGCCTCCTTCTTTCCGATAACGCCTGTCAGGCGCAGCTGCACCAGGTTGATGATCAGTACCACCGCCAGCAGGAACAACCCGGCCGCGGAGGCATATCCCAGTTCACCCTGGCTGATGCCTTTCTGGTAGATCGACCCGACAATGGTCAGGCCAATGTTCATCGGCGAGGTCTTGCCGGCCCACAGCATCTGGCTCTCGACGAACATGGAAAGACCGCCGTAGATACTGATGGTCAGCACGTACACAATCGTCGGGGAAAGCAAAGGCACCGTTACGTAACGGAATTTCTGCCATGAGTTTGCCCCATCAATCTCACTTACTTCATACAACTCCACCGGGATGCTGTTCAGCCCCGACAGAAAGTAGATCACGTTGATCCCGGTCCAACGCCAGGTCGCCAGTGTGACCATCACCCCCATGGCCGGCCAGCGCAGGCTCAGCCAGCGCACTTTCTCACCGCCAAAGAGATTGATGAGAATGTTATTGACCAGCGCCTGATCGGTTTCGTTGAACATGAAGCGGAAGGTCATGCCGGCAACCACCACACTGCACAGAATGGGTAAAAAGAGTATGGCACGATAGAAACCGCTGCCGCGCATTGCTTTGCTGTTGAGCATGACCGCCAGCAGGATCGGGAAGGGAATCAAAATGACCAGAGTCAGCAGAGTATAGATCGCGCTGTTGCGAATGGCAATCGGGAACGTGGAACTGCCGAAAAGTGCTTTGTAATTGGCCAGCCCAACGAAGTGAACTTCATTGATGTTGACACTTTGGAAACTCATCACAAAGGTGCTGCAAATGGGGTAGACGAAAAAAATCGCAAAGATCAAGAAAAAGGGGAGAATGAAGACATAAGGCGCAACTTTGGGTGAGTTCAGATCCAGTTTCTTTTTTGTCATTTTTCAACCTTCACAATCTGATCTGGCTTCTTGAAAACTACGGTAAAGCAGGGCA
>JAAZOQ010000402.1 GCA_012797695.1 Anaerolineaceae bacterium
GCTGCAGGATTTGGAAGTAGCTTTTGCTTCTGGTCGAGTGGAAGAAGCAGATTATCAGCGCCAGCGCGGCCAGATTTCGAGCGAGATCGTTGCGTGCCAATCCGAGTTGACCACACTTGCCGCGGAATCCCCTGCTGAAGGCCAGGGAGAGATCGAGTCCATGATCTCGACTCGCCGCCAGCAGCGTGCGGAGCGTTCCGCTGGGTTTTGTGTCAAGTGCGGTGCTCCTTTACAGATGTCGGACCAGTACTGTCCGAAGTGTGGGCTGAAATTGAAGTAAGCTGATGCGTACCGAAAAACAGTTTGTCAGTTGGTTCCCTTTGATGGCTATCCTCGCGGTCACTTTGAGTGGCTGCGTCAGTCAAACTGCGGCTGATTCCGCCGCAGCGAGTTCTGCTCAGGCGCCTACCCTGGCGGTTTCTCAACCGCTGGTGGCTCCTTCTTTGACTGATGGGCAGCAGCTTTATCAGCAATATTGCGCTTCCTGCCATTCCATCAGCGATGGTTCCGCCGCGCCTCATTTGATCTCGGTGGACTGGCTGAAGCAGACCACCCCGGCTGAAATGTACCGTTATGTGACCAGCGGGAATTCTTCTGAGGGCATGCCGGCTTATGCTTCTTTGACCAGCAGTGATCGCTGGGATATTGTGGCTTATTTACTGTCACTGATCTCGCCGGTCAGTGAGGTAAGCGGCACCCAATTGACCTACCAGAATATGTGCTCGGCCTGTCATGGAGCTACTGGTCAAGGGGAAGGTACCCAGGCGCTCAGTCAGAATATTCAAGTTTCTGATTGGCAGCAGGATCCTTTATTGATCGATTCCAGCAATGAAACGCTCTATGAAGCAATTCGCAGCGGCAACGCCCATGGCATGGGTACCTTTGCCGTTATGCTCAGTGAAGCAAAAATCTGGGCGCTGGTCAACCAGGTGCGTACCCTGTCGATTCAGGGCGGGGATCAATCGACCAGCGGAGGCAATGAAACCTCCCCGCTGGTGACAGATACCAATGAAGGCTTCTTCACCCTTTCGGGCAAGGTCAGCAACGGCTCGGGTGGAACGCTCGAAAACCTTTCAGCGGTCCAACTGGATATCGTTCAGAATAACCAGATACTCTATACCATGACCACCTCGGTGCTGGCAGACGGCACTTTTCAGTTCGTGCTGGTGCCGCTGTCGTCACGCTGGAACTACATGGCGCACATCAATTATGGCGGGGTGATCTACAAATCAGGCCGTTTATTGGGGCAATCGATCGTGGCAGATGCTTCAGAGAATGAAGATATCGTGGTCTATGACCCGGTGTACGAAACCTCTGCTTTACAGGCAGAAAGCCTGCATGTGCTCATCTCGTTCGATTCAGAAAATTCGGTTCACGTCGCCCAGAGCTTTTTGATCAGCAATCCCTCTGCATTTACGGTATCTCCGCTCGAAACGGCATCCCCGGTGCTGGTCTTTCCGATCAGCAGTTCGGCGCAGAATCTTTCTTTTGCGGCCTCGCAGGAATCAGAGTTTCTCAAACTCACACAGGGGGTACTGGGAGATTGGCAGCCCATTTTACCCGGTAGTGTACATCAGGTAATGTTCGAGTATGATCTGCCCTTCGACGATGAACAGGATTTTGTTTTCTACACTCCGGTGAGTGTTTCTTCGGCAATGGTAATGGTGGAAACGGGCTCGCAGCCCATTAATTGTACTGGGATGCAGGTCAGCAGCCATTCTGCGATGATGAAATCAGCAGCGGTGCAAATGTTCACTGCGGAAGACATTCAGGCAGAGAGCAAGATCAATCTGCATTGTTTCAATAAGCAAAGCATTCTGCCCAACCTGCTGGGGGGAATTGCCCTGATGCTGGTGCTGATCGGGGTAGCGGTGGCCGCCTATTTCGTGCGTCAGAAAGCGATTCGCCGGTTGCAGCAGGGTAAGGTGAAACGCACTGCTTTGCTGGATGCGATCATCACCCTGGATGACCAGTTCAAAGCGGGGGAGATTTCTGCCGAGGTCTATCAGGCCAAGCGCGAGGAGTTGATCCGCCATCTCGAGGGGGAATGAGCCATGAATTTAGCCATTGAGGCGCATCAAATTCAACATGCTTATGGCGTTCAGCCTGTCCTGCGGGGGGTGGATCTGAGACTGGCCCCAGGTCAGGTGCTGGCTTTGATGGGCGCCAATGGTGCCGGTAAGACGACCCTGCTGCGCATTCTGGCAACCTTGATCCGTCCCTCGTCCGGGGAGATTTACTATTATGATGCTCCCTTGTCGGGGAATGAGCTGGAAATCCGCCGCCGGCTGGGGGTGGTGAGCCATTCCTTATGGCTGTACCCCGACTTGACCGCTGCTGAAAACCTATCCTTGTTTGCCCGGCTGTATTCCCTCGCTCAGGTTTCTGAACGAGTGGCTCATGCTTTGGAGGCAGTGGGGCTGACAGCTCAATCCGAGATTCGCGTGCGCTCACTCTCGCGGGGCATGCAGCAGCGGCTGACGCTGGCCCGCGCCTGGCTGCATGAGCCTTCCATTTTGCTGCTGGATGAACCGTTTACCGGTGTGGATGCTGCTTCATTCGCTCACATTGTGGAATTGCTGCGCCAGAAAAAACAATCAGGGCTTAGCATCGTGCTGGTATCGCATTCCGTTGCTGAGGTGTCTGCCCTGGCGGATGAGGTGCTCTTTTTGCGTCGTGGTCAGGTGGCGTCTGTGCTGAGTGGGGAAGACCTCGCTGAAGCGCGGCTTCGGGCTGGCTATCAGGCTTTTCTCGCGGAGGCGGCGTAATGGAGTACTTGCGGGTGGTCTGGACGCTTTTTCGCAAAGATTTGCGCGCCGAGTGGCGCAGCCGCGAGATGCTCTCTTCAATGCTGGTGTTCGCTTTGCTGGCGATCATCCTTTTTGTGTTTTCCTTTGAATTATCCGCTGACTTGCACCGTCAAGCTTTTGCGGGTACGCTGTGGATTTCGTTATGCTTTGCTGGCACGCTGGGGCTGACGCGTTCGTTTGCTCAGGAACAGGAAAACAGCGTGGTCGAGGGATTGCTGCTGGTGCCGGTGGATCGCAGTGCCATCTTCTTTGCCAAAGCGTTGGCAAACTGGCTATGGATGATGCTTTTGGCGGTTTTGCTTGTACCGCTGATGGCTTTTTTTATGAATCTCAACCCCTTCTCCTGGTCACTGCTGGGAGTGATCTTGCTGGGTACGCTGGGTTATGCTCTATGTGGCACTTTTCTGGCGGGAATTACCAGCCGCCTGCGCCACCGTGAAAATTTTCTGCCGTTATTGCTCTTCCCGGTGCTGTTGCCTTTATTGCTGGCCGTGGTGCGCGCTACCGGGATTCTGCTCAATGGCGGCAATAGTGCTGAACTGATCACCTGGTTGGGAATGCTGGCGGGATATGATATGCTTTTCGCGGCACTGGGGTTGTTCCTGTTTGAACAGGTGATTGCAGATTAAAGGATGGAAACTTGATGAGATCACGACAGTTGCCCAAAGGGCTGCTTTTTCTGGATATTTTGGCGGGGCTAAGCCTGCTCTTGGCCCTGGGAATGGCTCTTTTCTACGCCCCACGTGAGACCACTATGGGGGATGTGCAGCGTGTTTTCTATTTTCACGTGGCTTCTGCCTGGACGGGAATGTTGGGTTACCTGCTGGCGGTGATCACCAGCATCGGCTATCTGCGCACTCGCCGCCTGGCCTGGGATGTAGCCAGCCTGGCCGGGGTGGAGATCGGCCTGGTCTTTACTGCGTTATGCGTTGTTTCCGGCTCGATCTGGGCCCGACCGATCTGGAATACCTGGTGGACCTGGGATCCGCGTTTGACCACTGCTTTCGTCATGGAGTTGATCTATGCGGCATATTTGCTGCTGCGGCGCGGGGTTGAGGAACCCGGGCAGCGGGCGCGCTTCAGTGCGGTATATGCCATTGTTGGCTTTGTTACCGTGCCGCTGACCTTTTTCTCGATTCGTCTCTTCCGCACCATTCATCCGGTCATTTTAGGGGCGGGTAATGATGCCAGCGGTACCTTCGCCATGACTCCGCCGATGCTGCAAACTTTTCTGGCTGCCTTGGGCGCATTTACTTTGCTCTTTGCTGCCTTTTACTGGCACCGCTGCCGGCTGGGCATGCACCAGTTGCAGCAGCAGACGGAGCAATACGCTGTTGAGGAGGAAGCATGACCCCTGATACTTACGGCTATATGATTGCTGGCTTTACCGTTATCTTGTTGGGGGTGATTCTGTATGCTCTCAGCCTCTGCCTGCGTGGCCGCGCCTTCAAGCGGAACAAATCTTCCCGTAAATAAGAAACAGGTTTGGGGAACAAATTGACACTCTGTATCGTCTGAAAGAATACGAGATCAGGAGTATGAATATGTTTAAGAAAATTTTTGGGATAATTCTTCCACTTTTTATTGTCAGTGCCTTGATCCTGGCGGCCTGTAATTTTCCGCTGTTGGGCGGGAACTCTATTTCTGAAGAGCAATCACAAACCCTGGCAGCGCAGAC
>JAAZOQ010000403.1 GCA_012797695.1 Anaerolineaceae bacterium
AAAATGGTTGGAACGGCTTACCTGGATCTTCTGGTTGGCTCTGGTGGTGAGCTTGCCTTTCACCAGTTTGCCGCTTGTGGCAAAGTTGATTCATTCTTCTTCGGTAGCTCCGGCAGCGCTGATCTTTTTGGGATTGTTGTGCATTACCTGGTTACCGGTGTATCTCTGGAAGAAAGGTACCTTCCCGGCACAGACGAAGATTGCCCTGGCTTTTTTCCTGGCGGGTCTCATTGCGACCGGGATCAGTTTCTTTTTGGAAACTCCTTCCTTCAAAGATGAAACTTTACTTTCCAACGTGGTCTCGGGGCTGGTCACTTTCTGCATTGGCATACTTTTTTATTTAATAGCAACTGTTTTGCCGCATGACGACCACAAGATTCGCCAAACTTTGCAGGCAATCAACTGGGGTGGGGCAATCATGCTGGGCTGGGACGTGCTGGTCAGTATCATCACTTTTTTATCCCCCGGTGATACGCCGACCTATTTGCGAGTGGTACAGCATTTGTTTACCACTACCACTTTCTTTGGAATTCGTTCTGTCGGTTTTGCAGCTGAACCTTCCTGGCTGGCACACATTCTGAACATGGTTTATTTGCCTTACTGGCTGGGAGCGACGATCAGCAACTATACTGCAGCACGCAAGAAAATCTGGAAGATCTCTCTGGAAAACGTCTTGCTGGTGGTAGGCTTCGGAGTATTGTTTAAAACCCTTTCCCGTGCCGGGTTGGCTGCTTTCATTCTGGCTTTGGGCTTTTTCTTTGTGCAGCTCAATATCTGGGTGGTAAAGAAAATTTCTCACAAGATTGGGGCAAAATCCGCACGCGGTCTGGTCACGACCGGGTTGATTTTGGGGTTGCTGGTGATTTATGTGGGGGGAGTCACCGGTGTGGTTTACATGTTGAGCAAGATCGACCCGCGCATGGAACAGGTTTTTTCCCTCAATATCTTGGCTCAGTCTGGGTTTACCAAATATGCGGATACGCTCCAATTTGGGGAGCGCTTTACTTACTGGCAGGCAGGTTGGCGTACCTTTAACCAGCATCCATTGATTGGGGTGGGGGTCGGTAACGCTGGCTTCTACTTCACTCAGAATTTGCCGGATAATGCCTGGAACCTGGCCGAGGTGCGGCAGTTGATCTACCATACCAGCGGGCTGATGAACGTAAAAAGCATGTGGTCGCGAATTTTGGCTGAAACAGGGGTCGTCGGTTTTTCCTTTTTTCTGCTGCTGCTGGTGGTTACCGGGATCACGGCTTTCAAGCTGACCCAATCCGCGGATCGTATGAAGGTGACCGTGGGCCGGATGGGGATCTGTATGTTAATGGCATTTATTATCGAAGGTTTTAGCGTGGATAGCTTTGCTCTGCCTTATCTCTGGTTTACTTTGGGCCTTGTGGCAGCTGTCTGGCGCTGGAGCAGTCAAACACAAACTAGACAAGGGGAAACAAATGGATCGTTCTGAAAAAGCAATTTTAATTGTGTTTTTGGTGTTGATCGTGCTGGGATTGTGCCTGGCGGTCACCTGTGGGCTTTCTTTGCGCTTTACTGACATGGGCAAGGAAATCATCTCAGATGTTCAATCCACTCTGGATTCAACAATGGATTGGGCGGAGCCGACGGAGGTGATTTCTACCCCTGTTCCCCGGTCAACCCCGACAACCTCGCATACCTTCAGCGATACACCGGAACAAACTCTGGCTGCTCTGCAGGGCACGACGATCCCTGAGGCAGATTGGATTCAGCTCTCTGAGCAGTTCTATGGGATTACGCTCTCTTCTGAGCAAATGATCCATCCGGCCCCGCAGTATCACAATGGTGATGAGCTGCAGTTTTGGGTGATGGACGGAGATACCAATGAAAATCAGCAAGTAACGGCAACCTTACGGTATCAGACGGATCACGTCTATTTTTGGGTCGAAAATGGCGTGCAGTATGACAAATTAGCTTTGAAAAAGGCTGTCGAGACTTTTTCGAACAAGATCTATGAAACTGACCGTGAGTTCTTTGGCTCCGAACGCAACCCCGGGATTGATGATGATCCACATGTATATATTTTGTTTTCCACGGGAATTGGGGATAACGTGGCCGGCTACACTTCTTTCAGCGACTCTTATCCCCAGCAAATTCAGCAGTACTCGAATCAGCACGAAATGTTCTACTTGAATGCTGAAAATCAGGATCTGGCTGATACCTATGTCATGGATGTCATGGCACACGAATTTCAGCATCTGATCCATGAAGATCACGATGGTAATGAGCAACTCTGGCTGAATGAAGGTTTCTCCGAGCTGGCAGTATATTTGAATGGGTACAACCCTGGCGGCTTTGATGAGCTCTTTGCCATGGATCCGGATATCAATTTGACCGAATGGCCAAACGATGATTCGGCGACCAGTGCTCATTATGGTTCGAGTTTTCTGTTTACCCTTTATCTCTTGGATCGCTTTGGGGAAGATACTACCAAAGCAGTTGTTGCCAATACGGATAATGGGATGCAGAGTATCGATGAAGTTTTGGCGCAAAACAACGCTGTTGATCCACAGACGGGGAAGCAGATCACGGCGGATGACGTTTTTCAGGATTGGGCCGTAGCGAACTATCTGGATAATCCTTCTCTGGCTGATGGACGGTATGGATACGCTAATTATTCGAGCGTCCCCGACTTTACCTCTGCCGCTGAGAGTGAAATTTGCGGGTCTGGTACCATTGATGGGGATGTCAATCAATATGGCACTGATTATTATGCCTTTACCTGCAGCCAGCCATATGAGATTGTGATTAATGGGGCTCCGACTGCGCCGGTGCTTTCAGAGTATCCACAGGAAGGCAGCCATTATGTGTGGTCGAATATGGATGATATGTCGATTACTCAGATGACGAAGACCTTCGATTTTACAGATCTGAGTGGAAACATCGATTTTATTTATCATACCTGGTTCG
>JAAZOQ010000404.1 GCA_012797695.1 Anaerolineaceae bacterium
ACCTGCTGACTTTTGTTGGGAATATCAACCAGGTGCCCTTCATCGGCATCTATAAGATGGTCAAAGCCATCATTCAGAGCGAGAACATCTGGTCGATCATCAATCTCTTCGGCAACATCTTCCTCTTTACCCCCCTCGGATTGCTGGCAGCCCTGCTCTACCCAAAAATGCAGCGCTTCTGGAAAATTTTGTTGTTGGGCTTTGCCTTTTCCTTACTGATCGAGACCTGGCAGCTCTTTTTACCGCGTTCTTTCGACGTGGATGACCTGATCCTCAACATCTTTGGCACCGCCATCGGTTATTTGCTTTTTAGGCTCGTCAAAGGGCTCTTCCCAAAACTGATGCTGAAAATCAATCGATAGAGGCCAGCGAGAAAACTCGCTGGCCTTTTTCTTTATTCTTCAATCGTGCTGGATTCCTGGAGAGAGACTTCTGCACCCTGTTCGGCTGCAGAAAACTCTTCCAAAATCGACTGCCAGCCAAATAACTGGCTGAACACAGTGGTTAGATCGGCAGCACTCACTGGCAAGATGCCCATTTCTTTCAATTTTGCCTGTTGGCGAGGTTCATCGCGCGCCGAGGATTCATACAATGCCAGCAAATTCCCCGGTGAATCATCCGCTGCAATGCGGTTGATCGAAATCTTTCCGCACGCGGCACATTCGTGGATGATCATCAGTTCACCAGCGGTTTCGCTGGAATACTTCTTGGGGGAATGTTTCAGCGTCAACCCAACTGGGCGCATGCGCGCATGGCATTCCGCTTTGCGATCACCGGCTTTGAACAGATCAACGTGCAGTGACCACAGACAATTCGGGCAATGATTGCGATTATTGACGCCAGAATACTCCCGACTGCAATTCACCAGCATTCCGCAATGAGCACATCGGAAGGCTGTTTCGGTATCATATTCTTTTTGCTTTCGTTTCTTCTCTCGTCTTTCCTCTGTTCTATGATTCTTTGAAAGATCTTTCTTCTTGTCATGACGACGCGGATATTCAAGTGTGTAATTCTTCTTCATTGGGCCCTTAAGCAAAAATCAGCCATGGGAATCCCATGGCTGACCGGAACAAACGGCTCGAACATTAACAATTCAGCAATTCTGACATTGACTGCAGCAACGAATTGTTAAATAAACAACCACGGGGAAAGTGATGCACCCGTGGTTGGCTTGTTTTCAGACAAACGAAACCTAACCCTTACGGGCGCACACACCATCCATTTCTGCTTACAATGACCGAGACAAACGAATTAAACACACACACTCCTGTAGAATAACTTACCAGCTATTTTTATCATAACCACGCACAGCGGTCAATATCTGGCTCAGGCCATCTTCTCCACTTTTTCCAGTTGATGGTGCAGCACCAGATAATCCTTCAGGAATTGCCCGGTATAAGAATTACCCACCTGACAAATTTCGCTGGGGGTACCCGTGGCTATGAGTTCCCCACCCATATCCCCTCCCTCGGGGCCAAGATCGATGATCGTATCTGCCACCTTGATGATATCGAGATTATGCTCGATGATGAGCACGGAATTCCCCGAATCGACCAGTTTCTGCAGAACGTCGATCAGCATGTGCACGTCCGCGGCATGCAGCCCCACCGAGGGTTCATCCAGTACGTAAAGGGTGCGCCCGGTAGCTCGCCGCGATAGTTCACGTGCCAGCTTGACCCGCTGCGCCTCGCCGCCAGAAAGTGTCGTTGCCGGCTGCCCGATGCGGATATAGCCCAGGCCAACTTCCTGCAGGGTCTTCAGCTTGTTATAGATCGCCGGGATATTCTCGAACAACTCCAGACCAGATTCGACCGTGGTATCCAGCACTTCCGCTATCGATAATCCCTTGAATTTCACCTGCAGCGTCTCACGGTTGAAACGAGCTCCGTGACAAACATCACAGGGCACGTACACGTCTGGCAGGAACTGCATCTCGATGCGTAGCTGTCCCTGCCCCTGACAGGCTTCACACCGCCCGCCATGAACGTTGAACGAGAAACGGCCAGACTTGTACCCC
>JAAZOQ010000405.1 GCA_012797695.1 Anaerolineaceae bacterium
AAGTTTTCCTGTTGTTAAGTTCTTGAAACCAATAAAATTATTGTTCTGCACTGAAAAAGCGGGTCATTTCTCTTCGATAAGGATGTAAACGCTTCCAATGAATAAACGGACTTCGAAGGTAACGATTGTAGATGTGGCTGCTGCAGCGGGGGTTTCTTTTGGCACAGTTTCGCGCGTTATTAATAATGATGTCCATGTGAAACCCGAGACCCGTCAACGTGTGCAGGAGGCCATGAGAAGTTTGAATTTTGTGGCCAATCGACAGGCTCGCAGTTTGGCCGGCGGCAGCAGCAATTTGATTGGCGTTATGGTGCCTGATTTGGGAACAGGTTACATTGGGGAGATCATCCGTGGCATCGACGCTGAACTGGCTGAGACAAACTATGATTTGATGCTCTTTACCACGCACCGTGCCGCGGTGAAAGAGGCGAATTACGTCGCGAATCTGGTACAGGATACGGTTGATGGTTTGCTTTTGGTTTTACCCCGTAACCCGGTGGATTATATGGGTACGCTGGAACAGCGCAATTTCCCTTACGTTTTAATTGATCATCAAGGTACTGGCGAAACGTGTGCTGCTGTGGGAGCGACCAACTGGCAGGGAGCCTATAACGCCACAGATTACCTCATCAAGCTGGGGCACCAGTCGATTGGGTTTATCACAGGCTGGCTGGATCTGGGGGCAGCGGTTGATCGCCTGGAAGGGTACAAAACCGCTTTACGCTATCACCACATCCCGGTACGTTCAGAATTGATCTATGAGGGCACCTTTGATCAGATGGACGGATATACCGGTGCCAAAAAATTTCTTGATCTTGAAAATCCACCCACTGCTATTTTCTGTTCGAATGACGTTATGGCGATGGCAGCCATTGATGCGGTTCGTGAGCGCGGGCTGCGCGTTCCTGAAGATGTTTCGATCTTGGGTTTTGACGATATTCCCCAGTCCACCCTCATTCATCCAGCGTTGACGACGGTTCGCCAACCGTTGGAGCAGATGGGGCGGGCAGCTACACAGATGCTTCTTGAAATCTTGAAAGATCCGGAGATGAAACCCAGTCGCATCGCGTTACCAACTGAGTTGATTATCCGTGATTCTACCGCAAAGCCAAAAGGCAGTTCCGGTTAGCTCTCGACCCACCGTTCCTGCCTTTTGCATGTGGAGTCCCTTGGTTGAAAGGAGGTCCAACATAAGCAAATTATAACCGTATAACCGAAGATGTCGTAGTCACGTTTTGAGTATGGAAACAGGTTCCAAAAAATTTCAAGAGAGGGATTAGAAATGAGTCGCAAAACAACTACCATCATTTTGAGCCTCGTGCTCGTTCTTTCGTTTGTTTTGGCTTCCTGCGCTGCTCCGGCAGCTACTGTTGCTCCGACCGCTGCTGCTACTGAAGAAGTAGTCGCAACTACTGCTGCTCCGGCTGACAAAGTCACCATTACCTGGTGGCATATCTCGACCAAAGATCCTGCCCTTTCTGACTGGCAGAAGATGGCCGATGACTATATGGCTTCTCATCCCAATGTCAACATTGAGATCACCGTTCTCGAAAACGAATCCTTCAAGACCAAACTCACCACTGTCATGCAGTCTGGAGACGTTCCTGATATCTTCCAGAGCTGGGGTGGTGGCACGCTGAAAGAGCAGGTGGATGCTGGCCTTGTGAAAGACATCACCGCTGATCTGGATGCAAATGGTGGCGAATGGCGCAATACTTTCGGCGCAGGCGCTCTGGGTGTCTATGCCTTTGACGGCAAAAACTATGGCGTTCCCTGGGATATGGGGATGGTCAGCTTCTGGTACAACAAAGATCTGTTCGCTCAGGCGGGCATTGCCAATCCTCCTGCTACCTGGAGTGAATTCCTGACCGATGTTCAGAAGTTGAAAGATGCTGGAATTACCCCCATTTCCGTCGGCGAAGGCGATAAATGGCCGGGTATGCACATGTGGGCCTATCTCGTCACCCGCATTGGCGGCGAGGCGGCTTTCAATGCAGTCGCGAATGGTACAGGCAAATGGACTGATCCGGCCTTCGTCCAGGCTTCCGACGAATTGGTAAAACTCATCAATATGCAGCCATTCCAGGATGGTTTCTTGGGCGCAACCCATGATGAAATGCAGGCAACTTTCGGTAACGGCGAAGCCGCTATGGAGCTGGGTGGACAGTGGTCCCCGAGTGTTGAAGCAGCCAACAGCGCTGATGGTGTGGGCGTGAAGAATCTTGGCATGTTCAACTTCCCGGCTGTGGAAGGTGGCGCTGGCGCTGCAACCGATGCTATGGGTGGCGGCAATGGGTTTGCCATTGGCAAGAATGCCTCTCCCGAAGCGATCGACTTTGTCAAATATCTGACCAGTGTTGCCAATCAGAAAGTCGTTGCTGCAGATGGTACCGCCATTCCGGTAGTCAAGGGTGCTGAGACTGCTTTGGCTGATCCCAACATGCAGCTTGTCGCCAAGAGCTTTGGCGAAGCCCAGTACTTCCAGCTGTATTTCGATACTTACTTAGGTTCTGATTTGGGCAGCGCGCTCAATGATGCAATTCAAAAATTGTACGCGGGTACTGCAACTTCAGAAGAAGTCTGCGCTGAAATTCAAGCAGCGTGGGAAGCAGGTAAGTAATTTGTAGTCGTTTCTCAGGTGCGTGGGCAGCTTAAAAGCTGTTCCCGCACCTGACTTTTGAAGAGTGCGAGAAGGACTCATACTTGCCAGCGGGTTTTTAACATAATGCCGCACACTGACGATTGACAGAACAGTTTTCGGAAAACCCTATAATGGGTTACTTTCCCAAATAATGAAATTGAGAGAGAGATTCCCATGCAATCATTTACTGGCGCACAAAGCCACACAGATTCAAAAAGTGTTTCAGGTATTCCTCGTCGATTTCAAGATCGATTGGTTATCGCTTTATTTCTGCTCCCGGCGGTAGCCTTGTTCTTGGTCTTTGTAATTTATCCAATTTTTCGTTCGGTTTATTTCAGTACATTCAACTGGAATGGCTTAGGCCCGGCGACGGATTACGTCGGGTTGGGAAATTATCAGAAAATATTTGCTGATAAAGTGTTCCTAAAAGGCATCACAAATGTATTGTTGATTATTGTTTTGTCCTTAGGCGTTCAATTGCCCTTAGCCATGATGTTGGCGGTTCTAGTGGGGCGTGATTTACCCGGCCGCAACGTTTTCCGCACAATCTTTTTCCTTCCCTACGTCCTGTCAGAAGTGAATGTCGCCATTATGTGGACACTGCTCTATAACGCCAATCCGCATCGTGGTTTTTTGAATGCAATATTGGTAGCGTTAGGTGCTCAACCTGTCGCTTGGATGGCGGATATGAAAGTTGTGATGTGGGCGGTTTTTATTGCCCTGACCTGGAAATATTTCGGCTTTCATATGCTATTGTATTTGACGGGTTTGCAAAATATCCCTACAGAAATCGAAGAGGCCGCACGCATTGATGGGGCCAATTCTTTTCAAAGTTTTTTCCGGATTACACTGCCATTA
>JAAZOQ010000062.1 GCA_012797695.1 Anaerolineaceae bacterium
TTCCGAAGTGAAAGAATATCTACAAGAGCAGGTGGATGCTGGTCGTATCCAATATCTGATTCTGTCAGAAAAGAATTTAGGGAAAGGCGGGGCCTGGAATATTATTTTCGACGCTTGCCCTGGAGAGATTTTGGCTTATACAGATAATGATTGCTACTTTTACCCGGGTTGGCTGTCGAAATCAGTACAATTACTCGAAACCTTTCCTAATGTGGGCATGGTCACCTCGAGGCCTTTCCCTGGGCACGAACAGCATAATACAGCTACTTCTCAATGGGCAAAGAATTCTCCTGACGCACATTACTATAGCGGAAAATTTCTTGATTGGGAAACTTACGCTTCTTTTACAATGAGTTTAGGCGTTGATGAAGAAACAACAAAAAAATGGTTTGACAACAATGAAGATTACCGTATTGACTATAAAGGATTGACAGCTCAAATTGGAGCCAGCCACTATCAATTTTTGAGCTATAAAAAGGTATTGCAAACTTTCTTGCCTTTTGAAATGGAAAAACCCATGGGGCAGGTCCGTCAACTGGATATTCGTATGAATGAGGCTGGTTACCTGCGTTTGATGACTGCCGAACCCCTGATGCAAAATATGAGCAATCAGGTGTCCCCTGAATTTCAGAAGAACCCGGTCAAACAAACGGTTAAGAAAAAGCATTCCCGCATCTGGAATCTCCCATTTATCAAGAAACCCTTGATGAAGTTTTATGACCTGGTCTTTCGTCTGTACTATGGTGGAGCGCTGAAATGAGAATTGGACAGAACCCTGCCAAAGCGGGAATCAAGGCCCCGCGGCCAAAACGATTGGGTATCTTCACGGTTACCTATGTTCCCAATCAAGAAGGCTATTTCACCGAGAGCTTGCAGATCATCAAGATCGTGCTCACGGCACTGCGCCAGCATACTTCTGAGTCATTCGATCTGTGTGTTTTCGATAATGGCAGTTGTGCGGAAGTGCAGCAGGAATTGATCCGCTTGAATCAGGTAGGGGTCATCGACACTCTGACCCTTTCCCATCAGAATATCGGCAAGATGGGAGCCATGAACTGGCAGATCGCTGCCATGCGCAATGAATGGATCGTTTTTACCGATTCAGATTTCTACTTCCGCAAAGGTTGGTTGGAAGAAAGCCTGCGTCTGGCCGAAAGTTTTCCTGCGGCCGCGCTGATCACGGCTCAACCGAATATCTTCGATCAATTGGAGGGCACCAGTCAGGTTGCTCTTCACCTCGATAAATTTGGCTTGAAGACCTCGATGGAAAAACTGGATCGCGATGTAGTCGAAGATTATTGCCGGGGAATTGGCGCATCCGCAGAAAATACACAAAAATTCCTGGCATCCGATTGTTTGATTATTGAAAACCCGACGACTCAGGTAAAGGCAGTTTTTGGTGCCTGTACGGCGCAGTTTCTGGGCCGGCGTAAACATTTGCAGCAATTCTTCCCAACTTCGGCAGAGTACTTGATCGCTCGCGAGGAGGATAATGAGATTTCTCGACGGGTGGATGCGCTGGATTTGCTGCAAATTTCAACTCTGCGCCCTTATGTAGTTCACATCGGCAATCATCTTGATGAGAATATCTTGGCTGAGATTAGCATGGATGGATTAGATACTCCAGAAGTATCTCGTATGGATGAAAGCTTGAAGTATAAATCCAACACTGCCTGGCGTTTTCTTGCCTATTTGAATCGGATCCCGTTCATGCGCAAAATGCTTAAACGGCTTTACGTGAACCTTTTTGAGCTTTATTCCATTGGAAAAAGATAAGGGACGTTCGATGAAAAGTGAATTGCTGCAACTATTGGTGTGTCCCAAATGCCAGCACCGCCTAGAAAGTCAATCTGCTGACCAGCTATTTTGCCCAGAATGTGGAAATAAAATTCGTGTAGAAGAGGGAAAGCCACTTTTTACAAGTGTTCCGGCTACTATAGAACCTTGGGAAAAGGTCGAGCGAGGGCCTGAAAGAGGGACTGTTTGGCGCAGGTCAAATTGGCAGTATCTGAATGAAAAAATCAGTAAGCAGCCTGCTGACGCAAAGATTCTGGATGTTGGTGCCGGGCATGGCGATTTTGCAGATATTTTTGAAGGTCGGCATTACTTTTCGCTGGATATCTTCCCTTATCCCGAAGTGGATCTGGTCGTTGATTTAGCTCAGGATATCCCATTTATCGAGGAAACATTCGATATTGCGGTATTGATGAATGTGCTGGAACATGTTTATGAAAATCGAAAATTGATCAGGAATATTGGAAAAGTGTTGAAACCCGGTGGACAATTGATCATAACAGTTCCTTTTTTGCTCAAAGTTCATCAAGCTCCATTTGATTTTTCTCGCTATACTCCCTATTATCTTACCCAATTGGCAGAAGAATCCGGTTTTCGAGTTAAGAATTTAGATGGATATTACAATACGTTATATCTGCTTAACGAGAGTCTGGGTAATTTATGGCAGTATTCAATTCGGCCAAATGGTCTTCAAAGTTTCATAGCGAAGGGGTTGGTTTTCACGATTCAGCGGTTGATCAATGGCCTGGGTAAATTGATTGAACCAGGGAAGATTCGTCCTTATGTTCAAGAAGCAAACCCTGCCCCTGTGGGTTATTTAGTGGTGTTGGAGAAAAAAGCGTAGATGGCAAAGCAAAAAACGGTTTTTATTTGCGCGGATCATGGTCTTGCAATCATTTATTTCTTGCAAAGCGATGTAATCAGTACTCTTCTCGATTCTGGTGTTCGTGTTGTGTTACTGACTCATGAAGGGCTGATTGATCAGATTAAAGCTCGTTTTGCCCATCAAGGATTACTGGTTGAAGGGCTGCGCTATGATGACTGTCAGAAATATGCCAGTTCGGTCCAGCCTGGGCTGCAATTCTGGAGCAATTTCGTGCGTCGGGTAGGCGCTTCCAGTAAGATCAATACTGAAGCGATGGATAGTCACATTCGCCAGGTAGAAGCTGAGGTACAAGGGCGGCAGCGTCTGGTGTTGCCGCTGGCCTGCATGGCAATTGGGGTGATGCGTCATTCACGGCTGGCTCGCCGTTCTCTGGTCAAATGGCAAATGCGGTTTTGCCCGGGTCTCTATGCAGACCTTTTCGAAAAGTATTCCCCTGATCTGGTGGTTTCTTCGACTTATGGTTGGCGCAATGATCGCTATTTATTGCGTGAAGCCGTTCGCCGTGGAGTGAAGACAGGTGCTGTCATCGTAGGCTGGGATAATCCCAGCAGTTATGGCGTACCAGCAGCCCCACTTGATTTTGTGACCTGCTGGTCAGAAATTCAAAAAAAGGAACTGGTAGACGGCTCTGATTGGGATCCTGAGAAAGTGAACATTGGCGGAATCCCTTCTTACGATGGATACTTCCGCAAAGAATGGCTGATCCCAAGGGATGAATATTTCAAGCAGCATGGGCTGGACCCCAGACGCAAGCTAATCAGTTATGCCAGCAGTTTTGTCTCTTTTTCTCCGAATTACCAGAATATCGAAGCACTGGCTAATCTGGTCGCGAATGATCGTTTGAGCGAACCCAGCCAGCTATTAATCCGTTTGCATCCGAATCACTTTATGGACGAACCCCTGTTCATCGGCGAGCGTGAGAAGATCCGCGCTCTGGCTGCCCAACTGCCACATGTGCACGTGGTCGAGCCGGTTGCCCTGGGCGGAGATCTGGGTTATTACTCAGGTGAGGATATGCCCGAGAAGACCTCGATGATGGCTTATTCGGATGTCTTTACCACGGTGTATTCCACCATGTGCGTCGAGACCGCCATCCACAACCGTCCTATCGTCAGCGTATGCTTTGATGCTCCCGGCGGTTGGAATAAGAAAGGGAAGTTTTCGTTACCTCTTTCTGAGATCGGCGAGTGGCCGACGCATCAGCGCTTCCGCCAGGCAGGAGCCGGTCGAGTGGCTCTGGATGAAGCCAGCCTGAAAGCCATCCTGGATGCTTATCTGCAGGATCCTTCGTTGGATGGTGAACGGCGAGAGAAGTTTATCCGTGACGAGGTCACCTATACGGATGGCAGCGCCGGGAGAAGAACTGGTGAGTGGTTAATTCAGTTGATGAGTTAGCAGGGGTAATGATTTAATTGCCCGGCTCTTCATCGGAGAAGGACAATTAATCTCTTAGACGGATCTATTCGCGCTTGATCTTCATTAATGGTAATACAGCCTGACAGCTTTTAAGGATATTTCTCGAAAGCAGAATTTACCTATTCTTTTGTAAACCACCAACAACCGCATCCATAGTTTTGTTGACTTGCGTATGTAGATTCAGCATCAATGATGAAATTTCGACGATCATCCACAAGGGCAAATTGTTTCAACTTGAGACCAGAAAAGTAATCCATGATTTGTGAATAGCTGTAAATTCTGTGAGCATTAAAACAAATTCTTGGCTTACCCACAGGAACAACAAAAAGGAGATTTCCACCTTTTTTGAGTACTCGTTTCAATTGAAACATTGCTTTGAGATCTCCGTTATAATCCAACTCATCGCCATATCTTCCCAGACCAATATGCTCGACAACATGCATGCAAGAGAGCGATTCTATACTCTCATCTGGAAAAGGCAAGTTTGTAATATCAGCCGATTTGCAGGTTAGACCACTTAAAGAAATTTCGAGCGGACGATATTCGTAGTACTCTATTGGAATAAATGCTGAGACAAGAGTAGCAAAGTTAATCGTTGATGAAATATCAACATGCAGCTTCGGGTTTTGTGAAGCAAGAATCCTTGCTGCCCATGCCGGGTGATAAGTATAATGTGGTTCAAAATGTGAGGTTTTTGTTCGCTCGTTTAGTATTGGAAAGCGTTCTTCCCATGTAAGTGAAAAACGTTTTTCTGTTTGCGCTTGTTTTTGTGCAAATTGCTGAAAATCTCCAGAAAAACGACGATAGTTTTTGATAGAGATGTACTTTTTATATGCGGCATCAGAAAAGGGGATTTTTTTAAGAATTTTCGAGAACAAATGTAAGCTCCTAAATGAATGATAACGGTTGAAGTATTATAGCAGTAAAAAAGATTTCTAAATAATGACGGCATGGTTATTCTATTTGTGGAAAGATATCTGAATTTTGGAGGAATAATGATTATTGTCAAAATTCGTGGGGGATTAGGAAATCAACTGTTTCAATATGCCACAGGTCTATCCCTGGCGAGTAAGAAGAATGTTCCGCTCAAGCTGGATTTATTTGGTATCGAAAAGAATCCTGTACGGGATTTCTTGCTTAATTATTTCAATATCCCGTATGTGAAAGCCACACAAGAAGAAATTGAGAAAGTCGCATTAAGTCGCGCAAAAACATTTGATGAAAAAATGGAAGTGGTTATTCGGGGGAGGCTGCCCTACTATTTACATAGGGTGGTTAACGAAAAATTCAATGATTTTGATCAAAAACTCTTTTTTGCTCCAAAAGATTGTTACTTAAGTGGGTATTGGCAGTCAGAAAAATATTTTGTGATGATCAGGGATATATTATTACAGCAGATTACCCTCAAAAATCCAATCAGCAGCAATCTTGAAAAAACGATTCAAGAAATTAAAACCTCAAATTCGATCAGTTTACATATTCGTCGTGGTGACCTGATTACTGATCCACAAACGAATAAAGATTTCGGGGTTTTGCCGCTTGAGTATTATCAAAAAGCAATGTCTTTATTGAATTCACAGGTCTCTGTACCTCACTATTTTATTTTTTCTGATGATCTGGATTGGGCAAAAGACAATCTTAAAATCCCAGTTTCAGCGACTTTTGTTGAGCATTCTTCTATCGATAATGAAGAAATCATTTGTATGAAAGAATGTCACCACCATATAATCGCTAATAGTAGTTTTAGCTGGTGGGGAGCCTGGTTGGGAACCTCGAGTGATCAGATAAATATTGCTCCTAAAAATTGGTTTGCCAATCCCAAGATCAATCCATTGAGAATTTGTCCGGAGACCTGGCTTCGAATCTAGACTGTCTCACCTTAACGTTTAGAATTACAAATCTGTCATGGTTTGTTCTTTGATATAATCCTATTCAGGCAAACTGTTTGTTGAGAGATGAAAATAACTGGCTGGGACTTCGACTAATGTCGTTTGCTGTACTTGCACGGTAATAGCAAAAAGGATTCCCTTTTTGTTATTCTCTTTAGTGCCTTCTGATCGGAAATAACATTGTTCCTTTTGTGAGTAAGTATGGACTCGCCCAAAAAAATTCTCTCGATAATTATTCCGACTTACAACCGCCCGCAGGGGCTGGTCAAAGTATTGAATTCAATCAAGGCACAAAACGTTGTTTTGGATGATGTGGAAATTATTGTTGTGAACAATTACATGGATGCGGCAAAAGAAACTGGAGACATTATCGAAATGTTTTCAGCGGGTGGTTTTCCTGTGCGGCTATTTGATCAACCACTGGTGGGGGGCAGCCAGGCGAGAAATTTGGGCATCAGCCAGTCCAGGGGAAGATGGCTGGCGTTTATCGATGATGATGAAGAATTAATCGATGGTTATCTTCACGAAGTATTGCATATTTTAAATCAAGCTGAGGAGAATTGGATTGTTGGTGGCCCGTATATACCTCGATTCGATTGCGAGCAGCCCTCTTGGGTGAAAGAACAATACTATTCGGTATCATTTGGTGGGGAAGCAAAAGATCTCCAGGGGAATGAGTACTTACCTGGGGGAAATATGATCATCACGAAATCGATGCTTGAAAAAATCGGGGGGTTCTTAACCCGGCTGGGACATTTTGGGAACAAGCCCGGATACGGGGAAGATACTGAACTTATGATACGGGCAGTCAATGCCGGTGGGATCCAAAAGTATGTTCCAGAGATGGCAGTTTACCATCATATTCCAGCAAGCCGTCTTTCGTTGAATTGGTTGATTAAGCAAAAAAGACTTTCTTCTTTATCGAAAGCCTATCTCTATTATTTATACCAATCGTCGTGCCCTAAAGGAGCGAAAAGGTCTCTGCTTTTTTTCTACTATCTTCGACAATCGGTATACTCTTTTGGAAAATATGTCTTTTCTATTCTAGGCGAACCCTTGAGAGATAGAAAGTCATTCCCCTATCGCGAAAACTATTGGATAGAGAGGGTTTCCCCTTTTTTTGCAAAATATCAAATTAATCTTGAATTAGCAAAATTGGTTTTCCGAAGATCTGACTATGCGTAAACTCAATCTCTGAATTTTTTGTTCGTAATTCAAATTATGGAATATAACGTATTTTGAGCAGGTAGTGATGAAAACATTGATTGCAGGTTTTGGATCGATTGGCCGGCGCCACTTAAATAATTTGCGTGCACTGGGGGAGAAGGATATTCTCCTCTATCGCACGCATCATTCCACGCTGACCGAAGAGGGTATCGCTGATATTCCGGTCGAGACGACCATTGAGGGCGCGTTGGCTCACCATCCAGACGCGGTGATCGTGGCTAACCCGACAGCGTTGCACATGGAAGTTGCGCTCCCGGCTGCTGAAGCGGGGTGTGCGGTGATGCTTGAGAAACCGATTTCCCATTCCTTTGCGCGGGTGGAGGAGCTTTCTCGAATTGCAGCCGCATCCGGCAGCCAGATCCTGGTCGGTTTTCAATTCCGCTATCACCCCATTTTGCGTCAGATCGATCAATGGCTGAAATCGGGTGCCATCGGTACCCCGGTGTCAGCGCGTGCTCACTGGGGGGAATACCTGCCGGCCTGGCATCCCTGGGAAGATTTTCGTAAGAGCTACAGCGCTCGTGCTGATTTGGGCGGCGGCGTGGTCAATACCTTAACCCATCCCATTGATTATTTACACTGGCTATTGGGCGAGGCAGAAGGATTGACCGCTATGACTGGTTCAGCCAGTGAGCTGCATCTCGAGGTGGAAGATACGGCTGAGATTGTTCTGCGTTACCAAAATGGCGCAATCGGATCGATCCATCTCGATTATGTCCAGCGCCCTCCCCAGCACACTCTTGAAATTGTCGGGAATTCCGGCTCAATTACGTGGGATAATAGCACAGGCGCGGCGCGGCTGTATCGCGCTGAGACGCAGGCCTGGCAAGAAGTTCAGCCTCCGCAGGGGTTTGAACGCAATCAGCTGTTTCTCGATGAAATGGCTCATTTTATCCGTGTGGCTCGCCATGAAGAATCGCCAGTCTGTACTTTGCAGGATGGCGTTGCTGCTTTAAAAATCACTTCTGCCGTCTATCAATCGATGAAAGAAGCGCGTTTCATTCAACTTTAGGTGGTGAGGTCTATGACAACAATATTTGATAAGTTTTCTTTGCAGGGAAAAACAGCGATCGTGACAGGGGGGCCCGGTCTTTTAGGCACAGAGTTTTGTCGTACGCTGGCAGAAGCCGGTGCCAATGTGATTGTGGTGGATATCAATCGGCAGGCCGCTGAAGCAACTGCTGCGCACATCACCGAATTGGGCTATAGTGCCGTGGGCGCTGGAGTGGACATTACTCGACCGGAAGCGGTCCATGCCCTTATGGAAAAGGCTTTACGGGATTATGGCCGGGTGGATGTGCTGGTGAACAGTGCCGCCATCGACCCCAAGTTCGATGCCAGCCATCCGATCAAAGAAAA
>JAAZOQ010000406.1 GCA_012797695.1 Anaerolineaceae bacterium
CGTTTGGCCGAGGCCTTCCGCAACATTGCCTCCATGATCTCGTCCTCGTTGAATACCAATGACATGCTCGACATCCTGCTGGCGCAACTTTCCCGTCTCATCCCCATGGATGCCGGCAACGTTTTTGCCATCGAAGGGGATACCGCCCGCATCATTCGCACCAAAGAATACGATAAATTTGGAATTGCCTTACCTAGCAATGCAGAGGAATTCAAATTCTCCATCTCAGCGACGCCTAACTTGCGCAGAATCATCGAATCGCGTCAGGCGATCATTATTCCAGATACTCACACCGATCCCGAATGGACGACCAACCGCATTTCCGAGCACTTCCACTCCTGGATTGGCGCACCGGTACTCATCGATGACCAGATCGCTTACATTTTTTCGCTGGATAAAGTCGAAGCTGATTTTTATACTTCCGCTCATCTTGAAAATTTCGAATCCTTCTGCGAGGAAATTTCCCTCTCGATCCAAAAAGCGCGCCTTTTCGAGTCAGATCGTAAACGGATTCGCGAGCTGGAAATTCTGCAGTCCACTCTGACTGCAATTTCGTCGCAACTGGAAATCAACCACCTTCTGAACGAAATTCTCAATCGTGCTCTCGAATTACTCGAGTCTTCTTCGGGGACACTGGCCCTGTATGAACCTGAAACCCACACCTTTCGTCTGGCAGTAAATTCTCCCGCCGACCTGGCGGTTAAAGATAGCCGGGTATCCGCAGAGCAAGGCATCATGGGAGAGATCTATCGCACCCGTCTGCCCCTCGTGCTGGATGACTACTCTTCCTGGCCGCAACGGATCGAGAAATTTGTGCCCTCTTTCCCTCACGCTGTGTTAGCCGTCCCGCTGAATGCCGGCTCGGAATTGATCGGCGCCCTGATCATTGGCAGTCAAGACAGCAATAGTTTCTATAGCCAGGATGACACCCGGCTGCTTTCTCTCTTTGCCCAGCAAGCTACCATTGCCATCAGCAACGCCCGCCTTTTTGCCGATGCA
This sequence comes from Anaerolineaceae bacterium, assembly GCA_012797695.1. Lineage (GTDB taxonomy): Bacteria > Chloroflexota > Anaerolineae > Anaerolineales > Anaerolineaceae > UBA6107. The sequence goes on from JAAZOQ010000406.1 coordinate 1,000, forward strand.
CAGGCCCGTGCCCATGAGGCGGAGACGCTGCAAAAAGCCAGCGCCATCATTGCCTCCAGCCTGGAACAACGCCCCACCCTGCACCAAATTCTGAAACAGCTCGCCCGGGTCATCTCGTATGACAGCGCTGCCATTTTGCTGCTGCATGGGGAAGAACTCGAACTGGTACAAGGAAACGGCTTCGAAGATCAAAACGAGTTGATCGGTTTGCGCATCTCCCTGACCCAGAACCAACCCGGGGCCGAGGTGTGCCGCCAAAAGAAGCCTTTAATCGTCAACAATTTGCCTGCCGAATACCCCTCTTTCTACGACATTAATCACCACAGTATCCTCTCTTGGTTGGGTGTGCCCTTGATCTACAAAGGCCGGATCATCGGCATTTTGTCTCTGGATTCGCTCGAAGATAATCACTTCACCGAGAAACACGCCAAGATGGCCAGTGCCTTTGCAGACCAGGTAGCAGTGGTGCTCGAAAATACCCGTCTGTATGAGAGTGCCATCGATTCAGCCCGCCAGTTTTCCGCTTTATATGACCTCAGCAATAGAATCAGCCTGGATTTGCATCCGCAGGAGGTTTATCAGGCCATTCACAATGCCGCCCAGGCCCTCATGCCCTGCGATTGTTTCTACCTTTCACTGTACGATAAAGAAACGCGGCTAATTCAGGATGTATACATGATCGATAACGGCGTGATGCAAAAAAATGGTTCACGTGCGCTGGGGCAAGGTTTGTTCAGCCTGGCAATTAAGCAAAATCGTTCTCTGATCTACAATGATTTCACCGCTGAGATGCAAGAAGCTACTCAGGCCATTGTGATCGGCGCCGAAGAAGACCCCACTCAAGTCCGTTCGCTGGTTGTAGTTCCCATCCGGCTGGGCAAAGAGATCAAAGGGGTCATCTCTGCTCAAAGCTACCGCCCCAACGCCTACCGCGAAGAAGATCGCGAATCGCTGGAAATGCTGGCCACACAAACCGCCATTGCCCTGGAAAACAACTCGCTCTTCAGCAAAGTACAAGAAATGGCCATGACCGATTCCCTCACCAACATCTTCAATCGGCGCCGCTTCTTCGAGCTGGCAGATGCTGAATTCGAGCGTTCGCACCGTTATCAGCACCCCCTCTCGATCATCATGATGGACATCGATCACTTCAAACGGGTCAACGACAGCCACGGGCATGCTGCCGGAGATATTGTGCTCAGACAGGTGGCCGCAATCTGTAAAAGCTCGCTACGCACCGTGGATATCTTTGCTCGCTACGGCGGGGAAGAATTCGTGGTCATGCTGCCCGAAACCAACGCTGAAGAAGCCAGCTACACCGCGGAGCGCATGCGCTCGCTGGTAGCCCGCACTCCCATTTCGCTGGGTGATAAATCGATTCAAGTCACACTGAGCTTTGGCGTCGTCGAACTCGATGAATCCTGCAAGAACATCGAGGAATTGCTCGATCGCTCAGATCAGGCACTGTATGCCTCCAAACACAACGGCCGCAATCGTGTTTCGATCTGGCAAAAGAAATCTGCATAAAAGGAGGATCACCCGCTATTTTGGGTGATCCTTGGGTTTCTCATATTCAGTTGAACAAGACACACTGACATTCGTAGAAGATCCAGCCCGGCCCTAAAGCAGCGCAGCCTCCCGGGGGCTCCACGCAGGAATTTCCGGGTGCGGACTGTGGAGTTGGCGTCGGTTCAGGAGTAGCCGTAGGCACGGTAAATTCACAGATATTTGCCAGCATCCGTGAAGGCTTGCTGTTGTAGATCCAGCCACAGGTATTATCCATCTTCCATACAGTGCTTTCTGACTGGCTGTCCACCAGTTCAAGCTCTTGCGGAACGCTTGCCTGCAGCCTTGTCCAGGTCCACCAGGCGAACACTTGATTTTCAGGCAAGAGTGAAGGTTTGAAGGCAAACTCTATCCCAGCGCCATCTTCAGGATCGATCCGCGCCCAGGCCAGGTCTGCATCTTCCCCCTGACCGGCATCAAAGAGCAAAGTCTCATAGCCGTTTCCCGCCTGATTATCAGGGCGATGAGGTTTTTGCCCACCCACATCCCCGTTCTCATCTTGCCAAACCTGTACCCCCTCGGTCGTCCACTCTGTAGAACGGAGCCCCTTGACCAGAATCAAAATGTCACCGCGTGAATCCAGATCGGTATCAAGTTCC
>JAAZOQ010000407.1 GCA_012797695.1 Anaerolineaceae bacterium
ATCTCTCGAGCTTTACGCCGGATGGATACCTCATTCTTCTCAGTAGGCGAAAGAAGCAAAGCCCGTGCCAGTTGCTGCGTAATCGTCGAAGCCCCGCTGACCACCTCACCATGCGTGTAATTCTGGATCAAAGCACGGGTGATGGCTAAAATATCAAAACCAGGATGGGTATAAAAATCCTTGTCTTCGGTAGCAATGGTAGCTGCGACAACTTCAGGAGAAATCTTGCTCAGGGGTACATAAGTACGCCGCCCGGCATTGGGGTCAAGCATCTCATAGATCACCTGACCATTGCTGTCGTAAAAACGGGTGGTTTCGAATTGAGACGCTTTATTCTGCAAATCTGCCACACTGGGCAGGGTAGAAGCAATGGTGAAATACTGGATCACCAGCACAATCCCGGCCAGAACCATGCCCACTACCAGTACGAACAAGCCAATGATCAAAGCACGTACCAGGCAGCTCCGAAAGTTACGGTGCAGCTGTGGTCGGGCAGACTGTGGTTTGGTTGGCTGAGTATCCCCGGGACGGCGTGGCGGCTGACCCGCTCCACTGCCTCCCGGTTGGGGACGCGTATCCGAGTAAAAAGCCACCGGTGAAACTGTCGTGGCTGAGAGATCGATCTGTTCTACCTGCTGCGGCAAAGAATCTGTCGTCCCCGGCGGCGGTGCCGGGAGAGTGGGTTCAACTGTTGCAGCTGCTTCAGGAGAGGGCTCGACCACTGTCGGTAAATCATCAAACCCTTCCGGCAACTGTTCCGCAGGCACTACGGTTGTTTTCTCGGCTTCTTCAGCGGGAGAAACCGGTTTTGCAGCCAGAGGGTCATCATTAAGGATTTTTCGAAAGCGAGATGCAGGATCATTTGATGAAGTGTAATTTAACTCGGGTTCTTGATCTGGGTTTTCAGTCATTTTTTCTTCCAATATCGATGTTTGATTTTGATTCTAGCATAATTCAATTGACCGTGCAGAAAACTGATTTTACAATGAAGCCATGAAGAACGACCCAATGATGATCTACCGCACGCTGGCAACAGACGTCAGACGCACCCGGATCGACCTGACCAAGGATCAGGTCTGGGAATTTTGCGCCGCCGACTGCGAACCTCCAGCATTAATTGTACAAACTACCTACGGATTACAATGCAAAGGGATGCACCTGTATCCGCGATTTCGCATGAAAGGCACGACCATCACTGATCCACGCACGTTTGCCCAAGAACCGCAACTGGTGCGCCGCTTCAGTGATCTCTTGACGGTCAAGTGCAGTCCATTCGCGAACATAGACGCTGAGCTTGACTACTGGGTTCCCTCTTCCCAGACGCTATGCGGAAGAACACGCATTGCCAACTCAGGTTCCAGTTCGGTGACCCTGACGCTGGAATGGGTAGCTCTGCTCTACCCCATGGAAAAACGGGAAGGGATGAGCAGCACCCCGATGGGGGTCAACACGGTGTTGAGCGGCACAATGGGCTCCCTCTTCCCGGTCTTTTTCCTCACCGGCGGCCCGCAGGCTTCGACCCGTTCACTGCCTGGTCTGGAACTGGAAATGACCCTGGCTCCCGGAGCAGAGCGCAAGGTAAGCTGGGCAATAGCAGCGCTCGAATCTGCCGAGGCTTCCTTTACCCAGGCCCGACAATCGACCGCTCTTTCGTGGGAAAATGAAATCCTCAAACGCGAGATGGAAGAAAAGCGTCGATACTTCCACTTCCGTTCAGAAGACCCCGTTCTGGATGACTTGCTTTATGAAACTCAGTTAAAATCTCACCAGTGCCTGCTGCGTGGCCCCCAACCCGAAAGCCATCTCTTTTTACTTTCCAGACGGCAAGCGGACGCTCCACTAGGTGATTTCACCATCTCCCCGGTCACGCGCCAGACAAATATGCCTTCCAGTCTTTACGATTTCTGGCTGACCAGCCGAATTCTGCTGCCCGTTGAACCCGAGTCAATCCGAGAAGTGGTGCAAACCTATCTCGATACCCAGACGCCTGATGGCGCTATCCCATTGGGGAACAAACCCGACGGATCACCTACGCGTGCCATGATTCCACCGCTCCTGGCCGGAATCGCCCGCGACGTGTATCGCTATCTGCCAGATCAAGAATGGCTGCTGCAGGTCTTCTCACCGCTGGTGGATGCGCTCAAATGCTGGCTCAAGCCAGAAACCCCCACCTGGGAAAACTTACTGCAAACCGGGCTGGATTCTTCCCCCCTCTATGCCCAATGGAAAGAATCTGACCAGGGAGTCGATATTCAAACAGTCGATGCCCCTGGTCTGCACGCTCTGCTGGCACATGAATGTCAGGCGCTATTGCAAATGAGCGAGTGGCTAGGTGAAACTGAACAGCGCCCCTGGCTGGAACAGCAGATCGAGCGGCTCAAAGCTCACGTGCTTGCTTGTTGGGATGAAGACAAAGCTGCCTTTTGCTATCAGGACGTTGCCAGCGGCGAAAGCCCGCAGGCCAGACTGCTCCACAGCGAGAGCCGCAACGGATCACATCCGCTCAAGATCAAATGTGATGCTCCGCGCCGTCTGCAGGTACGCTGCCTCAAGCCAGAAGGCTTCCCTGAGCCAGCCAAACTGATATTACACGGCAGTGGGCCCAACGGTCCACTCACCGAGGAAATGCACTTCTCACGCCACAAATTTCGCGAAGGAATTGCCCGTGCCACCAGCACCCAGCTCTACCTCACTCTGGAACGGATCGAGGTCGAAGGACTGAAAAAAGGAGAGAAGCTCGAAATTGCGCAGGCGGGTTACACTACTCAAGATATCAGTCTGTTCCTCCCTTTGTGGGCCGGATTAGTCTCCCCCGAAAAAACCCAGCGGATGATTGACGGCCACCTGCTGCCGCACTTTCTCACCACCAACGGGCTGACCGCCATCGAATCAGACTCTGAGGGAACCGTGATGCCCTTCTGGAACACAATCATTGCGGAAAGCTTGCTGCGCATGGGCTTTCGCCAGACAGCCAGTCAGATCATGCTGGCTTTCCTCCATGGAATCCGCAATTCATGGCTTGAAAATCACGAAAATCACCGCTACCTCCGCGCCAGTGATAACGCTGGACTGGGAGAACATGACGCGCTCGCCGGGCTGCCGGGAGTTCTCCCCTATCTGCAATGTCTTGGCCTCGAACAGCCGCAAACTGATGAAATCCTGATAGCTGGATTAAATGAATTTTGCCCGGCAAATACGGTACAATATGGAAAAGTCGGTATCACGTTAAATGCGGATGCAACGCAAATCAGCACCCTCAACGGCTCAAAGATCGAGATCCGTGACGCTGACCGACACAAGATCGTTCTCCCCTGAGAAAGGAGGAAACATGTCAGAAAATCAAAAAATGAAATGTGATACCTTGATGGTCTCTGTGGTGCAATCTCAGGATGCCGAAGTGACCGAAAGTCGTTTGGCCGACGAGGCTACCTCTGTCACACGCCTGCCCAGCCTGGGTGCCTTTCTGGGTCGCCGCAATGCTACACTGCTCATCGGTATGCCGCATGAATTAAAGGACAAAGTGATCGACATTTTGCACGAGAACTGCCGCCAGCGCATCGAGTTTATCGCTGTTCCCCTCGAAAGCGCCCCCATGCCCATGCCAGCACCCACCCCGGTAACCGTAGGTGGAGCAACCGTGTTCTCATTGGAAGTTGAGTATTTTGAGGAGTTCTAGCCATGAAATTAATCGTCGCAATTGTTAAGGATATCGATGCCGATAATGTCACTTCTACGCTGACTGCCGCTAACTTCCGCGTTACCACCATCGCTTCGACCAGCGGATTCATCCGCCGCGGCCTGAATACCATGCTGTGCGGCGTCGAGGACGATCAGGTGACCAAAGCGATTGAAGTCATCCGCGGTTGTTACCCCCCAGCTGAAACCACCGAGGAAAAGCGCTGCACCATCTTCGTCTTGAACGTAGGCGAGTACATTCACTTTTAGGCAAGAGAACTCCCGGAGCTGAGTCGCCCCGGGAGCTTCATTTTATGCTGACAATTATTCGTGAAACTCGTCCACATGGTAGATCGAGACCTGCAGCATCCGCCGGCGCCACAGATCAGCCGTAGCGCCCATTTTTAGACACAAATGACTGAGAAACTCCTGCGGTTGGGGAATCTGCTCCCAGACCTGGGGCAAGAAAGTAGCACTGCTCGTTCCATCACGCAGCACGA
>JAAZOQ010000063.1 GCA_012797695.1 Anaerolineaceae bacterium
GATGAGGTCGTGGATGGGCAGGTCGTGCGCCATGCTACCCTGGCCGACCCGGAGACCCGTTTCAGACAGCGCTATGCTGATCTGGCCGTCAATGAAGAAGTGCGCAAGATCTTCCGCACCCGAGCCAAGATCGTCAACTCTTTGCGCCGCTATCTGGATGAACGCGGCTTTCTCGAGGTTGAAACCCCCATTCTGCAGCCGATCTACGGTGGTGCCGCGGCCAAACCCTTTGTCACCCATCACAATCAACTGCACCAGGACCTGTACCTGCGCATTAGCTTCGAGCTGTACCTGAAACGCCTGGTCGTCGGCGGATTCGATCGCGTCTATGAGATCGGCCGCGACTTCCGCAATGAGGGCGTCTCGTACAAGCACAACCCTGAGTTCACCCAACTTGAGTTTTACTGGGCTTACGCCGATTATCTGAAAGTAATGGAACTGACCGAAAATATGATCGCTTTCGTGTGTGATCAGGCACTGGGCACCCGCAAGGTGACCTTTGCTGACCACGAGATCGACTTCAATCCGCCCTGGCAGCGCGTCAACCTGCGCGAAGGGCTGATCCAGGCCACCGGGATCGACATCAACGCGTATCCCACGGCCGAAGAACTGGCCAAGGTCATGCTCGAGAAGGGCATGAAGTTCAATCCCACCGCTGCCCGCGGCAAGCTGATCGATCACCTGCTGGGTGAATATCTGGAACCGACCTTCATTCAGCCAACGTTCCTGTACGACTATCCGCGTGACATCTCCCCGCTGGCCAAGAACAAGCCCGGCGATCCGAGCACGGTGGAGCGCTTCGAAGGCTTCGTCGGCGGTATGGAACTGTGCAATGCTTTCTCGGAGCTGAATGACCCGATCGAGCAGGAAACCCGCTTCTTAGAGATGGGCCGCGAGTACAAGGCCGAGGACGAGGAACGCCACCCCATGGACGAAGATTACCTGCAGGCCATGTTTTACGGTATGCCCCCGCAAGGCGGCTTTGGTATGGGCATCGACCGGCTGACCATGCTGCTTACCAATGAGCGCACCATCCGCGAAGTCATCCTCTTCCCGCACCTGCGCAACAAAGACGAAGAGTAACTCCCATTTAATTGACAAAAAAAGTGGCTCCGTTGGAGCCACTTTTTGATTGCCGGGGATGCACTCAGGGCTGTGCCGGCTGCCAGGCCGGCTCTTTTTCTTCCGCCGGGAAGTTGGTCAGGTTGGTCAGGCTGCTGCCATCCGCGGCCACGATGTAAATCTCGGCGTTATCGTCGCGGGTGGACGTAAAGAGGATCCATTTACTATCCGGGGACCAGCAACTGGCAGAATCTTTGCCTGAATCGGTCAACTGGGTCACCGTACGGCCGCGATCCGTGAAAACCGCGGTGTAGATATTGGTCTTGGTGCCAATGGTACGGGTATAGGCAATGGTCAGCCCATCTGGCGAAATCTGTGGGTCAGAGGTCAGGCCCAACCGCCCCGCATCCGAAGACATATCAAACTTTTTGGTGTTCTGGTAAAGACTCCAGACATCGCGCATCGACAGGATGCTGTAATCAGCATAATCCATGACGTACATCAGGTAGCTGCTGTCGGGGGTCCAGGTAGTAGAGTGTTCCGCGAAACGCTCGCTGAGGCGATTTTGTTCGGAGCCATCCGGGTTCATCAAGAAGAGCTGAGGCATACCGTCATCGCGGTAATAACTGGTGAAAGCAATCTTCTTGCCATCCGGGGACCAGACGCCTTCTTCGTCATTACCGGCGCGGCGAGTTAAATCCACTGCTGCGGCATCTTTCTGGGTAATATCCAGTACCCAGATGTCTTCCGCAAAAGGAGTCCCGTTCTTGGCAAATTCTTTACTGGGCGCGGTAAAAAGGATCTTCGTTCCATCCGGGGACCAACTGGGCTGAGACTTATCGCCTTCTGAGAACGTCAATTGCTGAAAATCCGTGGAAATCAGATTGCCGTCAGCATCTTTGCCTACATTCATCAGCCAGAGCTGGAAATAACCATCGCCCTGGCGATTGCTGACGAAAACCACCTTGCCGCCTCCGCCAATCGAATCCACAATGGCCGCCGCAGTGGTTGGCTTTGGGGTTGCGGTCGCTTCTGGGATCGAGGTAAAGGTAGGCACCAATGCCGCTGCCGGCGTATCCGTGATGGCCAGAGTCGGCGGAAGCAACGTCTGGGTCGCAGTAGGGGCCGCTGTCGCGGCCAGAGGCGCATTCAAAAGGCCCAAAGCATTCAAACCAAAGTAGCCGCCTACGGCCAGAACGATCAGCACCAGCAGCACAGGAAGAAGCACACGCAGCGGAGATTTCTTACTCGGGGGCGGAGCGCTGACTAAAATGGGAGGCAGGGTATCCCCGGAGGGAGGAGTGCCTTCCGGCCCACGCGGAGATGTATTGCCGCGCGTGGTCATCACCGTTCTATCGGCTTTGGAGCGCATCTGCGTCGCCTGCGGATTGGTCAGAGCCGTAAGAAAATCAGCCACAGTAGGATAGCGATCTTCAGACTTCATCGACAGGGCCTTCCCGATTGCTTCCGAGACATGACCGGGGACAGCCAGATTGACCCGAGCCAACGGTTCATATTGAACCGCTCCCATCAAGCGCTGTGCACTATCCGCGGGTGGTTTGCCGGTAAAGAGGTAATACAAGGTTGCCGCCAGGCTGTATTGATCCGAATAGGGACCTGTACGCATGCCGCTCACCTGTTCGGGTGGGGCAAAACCCGGCGAAAACGCCCAGGCGCCGGTCTGCGTTTCCTGCGAGGGCTCGCCTGTTTTGGCAATACCAAAATCCACCAGCACCACCTCGCCGGCAGGGGTCAGCTTGATATTGGCCGGCTTAATGTCGCGGTGAAAAATGGGCGGTTTGTGATTGTGCAAATAAGTCAGGGCGTTGCCCAACTGTACGCCCCACTTGATGATCTGATTGGGATCAAGCTTTTGACGGCGCTCGACCACCTGCTTCAAATCATCCCCGGGAACGTAATCCATCACCAGATATTGACATTCATTATCGGTAAAGTAATCGATCACGCGCGGTAAGTTCGGATGCTTCAACGCCGCTAACAGACGTGCCTCGCGGATGAATTGAGCCGAGGTCGTCTCATTCAAATTATGGTTGATCTTCACCGCCACCTGAGTTGCCAGGCTGAGATCTTCCGCCAGAAGCACTTCCCCCATTCCACCCGTTCCGAGTTGACTGATGATCTTGTAGCGTTCTTTTAAGATGATTCCCGGTTCGATTTTTGGCATGTCTCTCCCTTACAGATTACAAAAACTCTTTTAAATATACACAATAAATCCACAAAAAACCAAACAAATTTGATAACGAGCAGGGAAAATTAAGGATAAAATAGCTAGGGTGGTGCCAATGGCAAAAAAACAAAAAATCATTTTACTCATCCTGTGCTCCCTTTCATTGATCGTGCTCGCTCTTTTCATCGCTCCAGACCTTCAAGGCGCGCAAAATGCTGAAATGATCAGCGTTTTCCAACCTGACGAATACGCTCAATATCCTTACGTTCTGCACATGCTCACGGGGGGCACACTCTGGCAGTCGATCCATTCTTTTCTGGTATACGGCCATTATTACTACGGCTATCCCTTTTACTTCTTTTCTGGGCTAGCACTGCTGCCTGTGAAATGGATCCTGGGGGCTGGCTGGAGCACCGCCACAGCGACGATCATGGTCGTGCTGCGCGAAACGATCAACGTACTGCCCATGCTGATCGCACTCCTGCTGCTGGTATGGATGGCCACGAAATTCCGTTCCTACTGGAAGAGCCTGCTGTTGTTTGGCTTTCTGGTCACGCTGCCCATGGTCACCGGCAATAATCTGTGGTGGCATCCTGACAGCCTGCTGACGCTCTTTTGTGTGCTGACCCTGTTCTTTTTGCAGCGCGACGATCTGCGTTTTGGCAAAAACTTCTATTTTTCAGCCATTGCCTGTGGCATGGCCATCAGTACCAAAGTGCTGGGGGTACTGTTTGTTACCACCTATCTGGCCTACCTGCTCTACGGAATTTTCAGCAAGCGGATCAACTTTGGAAAAGCGCTGGCAAAAGCAGGGATATTCCTGCTGATCCTGCTGGCGACCATCCTCATCAGTACCCCGCAGTTGATCATGCCCCAGGAGCGTGCTGAACTGATCGCCGTCTTCAAAGGTAACCTGTCTGAAAACACCCGGGGGTTCTGGGTCAAGAGCGGCGGAATAACCGCCAACTGGAGCACATTCAAGGAATACATTCGGGCCGATTACGGCGGCTGGGTATTGCTGATAATTGCCAGCGGATTCGCCATCGCGGGCCTGTGGCAGCGCAAGAATCGCCTGATCACCCTGTGGACCACGATCTGGGCGGCAACTTATGTAGGTTATTTTATTTTCATCGCCGCCACCCTGCGCCCCCATTACTTCTTACCGGTGCTGCTGCCCTTCTTTACGCTGATCGCATACGAGTGGGAGGAGTTCCCCCAACTGCCCGGTCAGAAAGCCATGAGGCACACCTACTTGAACCGCAGCTTTTTACTGCCAGCCGTTGGTGTGCTCACCCTGGCCGTGCTGCTGGGCATCGATGGAGTGCAGATGAGCAGCAGTCTGCGCCAAACCAGCCAGAAAGAAAGCCAATCCGCCAGTATCCATTTCTTCAACCAGGTAAATGCATATTTTCTCTCCCGGCTGCCCACCGACCACAACTTCACCTTCTACCGCGACTGGCGCGCTTACGTGGCCCCGCAAAGCAACTGGAACGTGGTCATGGACTGGAACCTGTTCGATTACAGCCGGGTCGAAGAGCTGAAACCGGCCGTGATCTTTCTGGAGCAGGAGAACATTCATTTCTTCTCCAATGAGCAAAACGTGGCCAACGCGCTGGACGCCAGCGGCATGCAGATGAAATACCGCTTCTACACGGACGCAGCCAATAACGATATCAGCGGCTACCGACTGATGGAAGAGAATGACTTTGGCAAAGCCTTCATCCGCCAGGATATGTACGACGAATTTCTGGCCAACCATTAAGCTGCAATAAGGAATGGCTGAAACAAAAATAATCCCCCGGGTTTCCGGGGGATTTGCTTTCTTGAGCGGGCGACGGGATTCGGACCCGCGAATATCAGCTTGGAAGGCTGATGCCTTACCACTTGGCGACGCCCGCAACCAGAGTTGCGAGCCTCTATTATAACCAAAAAACGCTTGTCTGGGAATAATTCCCAGATTACTGCTGATAGGTGAAATTGATGCCAGTAATCAGCCAGTCTTCACCGCTCTGATCCATCACCAGGGTAACGTCGTACCCATCACCATTAATGTGCGCTTCACCATCGAGCTGTGCCGAACCATTTTCCACGTTGACTGAACTGAACTTCCAGCTCTCGAAACCGCGCGGAGCCGTGAAATCTGCCCAGGCAGCAGTATCTCCAATCTCGTCCTGAACAGCCGGTGAAAGCATATTCCAGGAAGCCTCGTTATCTTGATCCTTCAAGGCCTGCATGAACGAGTTACCGGTATCGCTGGCTGTTTTCAATCCCGAAACAGCGCCACAAGCTGTGGCGGATAACAACAGCGCCACCACAGTGACCAATAGAAAAACTTTCGTCTTCATCTCCAACCTCTCTACAAATAAGATAAATTCACTCTTATTATTACAGAAAACGAAAATTTTTCAAGCGGGAATTTCTAGAGGTGAATGGATTCTCCCAGTGCGGCTTCGGCGGCCTCGAGAACGGCTTCGGAAAGGGTCGGGTGAGCATGAATATTATGGCGGATCGCTTCGGCATCCAATCCATTCTGCCAGGCCAGAGTCAATTCAGGCAGCAATTCAGAGGCCTCAGGGCCGACGAGATGTGCACCCAGGAACTGGCCAGTGGCGGCATCGGTAAGCACCTTAGCATAACCGCCGTAATCTCCCAGCCCCAGAGCTTTGCCGTTGGCCATGAACGGGAATTTGCCCACCTTGTATTCCAGCCCCTTCTCTTTGGCTTGCGTTTCAGTCAAGCCGAAGGAAGCCACCTGCGGCTGGGAATAAGTAGCACGCGGAATCATGGTGTAATCAATGGGATGAGTCTCCTGGCCCGCCATCGCCTCGGCGCACACGATCCCCTGCGCGGAAGCCACGTGCGCCAGCAGCAACTTGCCAGTGACGTCGCCCACAGCCCAGATACCTGGAACGCTGGTTGCCATGCGTTCATCGATCTGGATAAAACCGCGTTCGGTGAGCGCTACACCCACCTCTTGCAGCCCCAGATCAGCGGTATTGGGTCTGAAGCCAATCGCCACGAGCGCCTGATCTGCCACGAGTACCTGTTCGCCATCTGCATTGGAGACCTTAACTTCCACGCCGCTGGCGGTCGGGGTCACCGTCTCGACCCGGGTCGAGGGAAGTACCCGAATACCGCGTTTACTGAAAGCCTTGGCCAGTTCAGCACTGCTTTCTTCATCTTCGAGGGGAGCAACGCGCGGCAGCATTTCAACCAGGGTCACCTGGCTGCCGTAACCACTCCAGACAGTGGCAAACTCCAGGCCAATGGCACCAGCACCAATGATCACGACGGATTGGGGTAATTTCTCCTGCAAAATAGCTTCCTTATAGGTCACCACACGGCTGCCATCTACCGGGAAAGCCGGCGGAACACTGGGATGACTGCCAGTAGCAATGAGGATGTTCTCTGTCGATATGGTCTGCGATTGCCCATCCGCTGCGGTTACCTGCACCGTATAACGGTCGAGTAGCTTCGCTGTGCCCATCAGCACCGTAATGTTATTCTTCTTCATCAAAAAGCCGACACCGCGGGTCAGGCGATCTGAAACCTGACGGCTGCGTTTGACCGCGGCCGCGTAGTCGAGCTGTAAATTTTCCAGCGAAAAACCGAATTCCTTGCCACGTTCCCGCAAAGTGTGCGCCACTTCTGCGTTCTTGAGTAAAGCCTTGGAAGGAATGCAACCCACGTTCAGGCAAACCCCTCCCAACCATTGCTTATCAACGATGGCTACTTTCTGCCCCAGTTGGGCCGCCTTGATGGCCGCCACGTATCCCCCCGGACCTGCTCCAATTACTACCACATTGAAATCGGACATCGAAAACTCCTGTTCATCTAAGGTATTTAAATGGATTCAGTCGAATCATTAAAGTGACAAAGTCAGATGAAGCCTGACTTAACGGCGCACGATAGCATCGGCCATGCGAGCCGTGCGCACGATAGTCTCGACATCGTGCACACGCAGAATATCCGCGCCGCGAGCAATGCCAACAGCACATACCGCCGCGGTCCCCTCCAGGCGCTGCTCAGCGGGTAAATTCAGGGTCATGCCAATAAATGATTTGCGCGACGGGCCCAGCAGCACCGGAAAACCCAGCGCCTTGATGTCATCCAGTTGATCGACGAGCTGCAGATTTTGTTCGACCGATTTGCCGAAACCCACCCCTGGGTCAAGGATGATCTGTTCTGGCTGCACCCCGGCGGCTTCCGCCTGACGTACCAGCTCCAGCAAATCCGCTTTGACCTCTGCCATGAAATCGGTGTAGTGCGGACCCAAATACTGCCCGCCCAGATGCTCGTGCAGAATCACCTGCCCCGCCTGGCTGCGGTTGTGCATCAATACCACCGGGCAACGAAACCGCGCGGCTACCGCCGGCATATCAGGATCAGCACGCAACCCCCAGACATCGTTGATCCAGTGAGCGCCGGCCCGCAAAGCAGCTTCCGCCACGGCAACCTTGTAAGTATCCACCGACAACAGCGTCTGCAGATGCAGCGCAGCAAGCGCCTCGATCACGGGCAGCACGCGCGCCTGCTCTTCAGCCGCGGAAATCTGAGCAGCACCGGGCCGGGTGGATTCGCCCCCAATATCCAGAATATCCGCCCCGGCTTCAATGAAACGCAAGGCCTGTTCGACCGAGGATTCTACGACCTGAGAATGAGACAGCAGACCATCCCCCGAAAAGCTATCGGGAGTGATGTTGAGAATGCCCATGACGTAGGTCTTGTGCCCGTAGGGCAAGAAAGGGTCAACCATGCTTTTCGGTGTACACCCGAATGCCGTGCTGATCGAGAGATTGCAGACGTTCGGCAATTGTGCGCTGGTCTTCGCCCGGCAGGGTCAGATCAGGCGCAATCTCGGCCAGCGGTACCATCACAAACGCCCGTTCGGTCAGGCGTGGATGAGGAATGGTCAGATTGGGGCTGGAAACTTCGTGACAGCCGTAAACCAGGAGGTCGATATCAATCAGGCGCGGACCATAGCGTTCAGCGGGCACCCGACCCAGCTTTACCTCGATCTCCTTGACCGCCTTCAGCAAGTCCTGCGGAGAAAGCAAGGTCGTCACCTCAAGCACCTGATTCAGGAATTTCGGTTGATCGGTAATCCCCCACGGGGGAGTCTCGTAGATGTGCGAGACCCGCTCAATCTGTACAAAATTCTTCAATTCCGCACAGGCCTTGACCAAATTCTCGGAACGGTTGCCCAAATTCGTTCCCAAAGCCAGATAGACCGTTTCAATATTCTTCATACCGCCTCGATCCAGCAAGAAAAGAGCTGCTGGCGCTCATCATATTCTGCCAAGAGAGCATTGCCCTGTTTTTTCGCGATCAGCGCCTCTACCAGAGCCTGCGCCGCCCCAATCCCTCCCTCGGCAGAGTGCTCCGGGCTGACCCAGGCCGCACTTTTGAAAGCCGTTTCGCCTTTGACCGGACGTTTGCCCGGCTGCAAAAGGGATAGCTCTTTCACCTGAGCTACCTTTCGCTCACGCCTGGCCCAAACCGTTTCGAGAAGGGAAAGCACCGGGGAATCCTGTGCGGCAGATGGCAGTGCGAGCCAATCTGTGACATAAGCCAACGGCATGAGATTGTACATCCCCACCGCCGCCGGCGAACACAACACCACCAGCCGACAGCCCTCCGGATGCAGCACCGACAGCAGGATCATGCGCCGCTCCCCTCCAGCGATCTCGCGAGCCGCCTGCTGCAAAACCTGGCTTTCCGCTGCCAACGCACGCGGCCACTGAAAAAATAGTGCTGGGGTTATAAGCGGCGCGGCCGGCTCAGCCTGAGAGGAAAGAAAAATCTCTTCATCGATCCACCGCGGTTGAATGTGCTGAGACTTCAACCAATCCGGGAGCTGCGACCGATCCGCGACCCATCCCCCTGCCAGCCAAAAAGGCACGGTCAGTTCAGTCATGGCGCACCGCATTCACCAGATCGGCCAGCAAGCCATAGGCCGTGGTCCGTGGACTGGGATCACTTTCGACAATGCCCAGCCCCGGCAAAGTATCCGTCTCAAACTGGACGTAAGAACTGGTACCACGAATACTGTAAAATGGCGAATCAGAGTCCACCCGCTCCGGCGCAACGCGGGCGACCACGTGCTCCCCGGCGCGGCGGGCCGTGCAGACCAGCTTCCAGCGTTCACCGGCAGCCCGCGCATCCTGGATCATGGCGGAAGTAATGGCGCGAATGCCGGTACGCTCGACCTGGGCCGGGGTAAGGGGAATCCCTAAAATGACCGTGGAAAGAGCGGCTACCTTGATCGCTGCATCCCAGCCATCGATATCATTGCTGGGATCGGTCTCCGCCATGCCCATTTGCTGCGTGCGAGCCACCGCCTCAGCAAAACTGTGCCCCTGCTCCATTAATTCAAAGATCATGTTGGTGGTGGAATTGAGAACCCCGCTGAAAGCGCGGACTTCCGTCGCTGGCAAAGGTTCACGAAAGAGAGAGAAGATGGGAGCGCCATCCATCACGGCGGATTCGAAGAGGAAATGCCTCCCCTGCTGCGCCGCCAGATCTGTCAGTTCGCGATACGCATGAACCACCGGGCCTTTATTGGCCGTGATCACGTGCATGCCGCACTGCAGTCCCGTGCGTAAATGATCGATCGCCGGCTGACCTGTGGCATGATTTACCGGGGAATTTTCGAAAAGAACATCCGCCTCGCTGCGGCGGATGAGATCAAGCATCGACTCAGGCAGCGGCAGGGTAGAAAGTGATTCCAGAGACTGCCCGCTGTTCACCAGAGCAATCGCCTGCTCAACATCAATCCCTGCCGGGTTCAAAGCCATGCCATGATGCCCGGTACCAATGGCTACCACACGGGTTGAAAAACCATATTGCTGCTGCAAAACCGGCTGTTTTTCGACCAGCAAACGAGCCAGCACGCGAGCGACGTTGCCAAAACCAATCAGAGCTACTTTCTTCTCCTGCATGCCCGCCTCTCCTGTGTGTTTCTTTCATTCTACCATCGACCGGAATTATGCCTTGAGTTGATCTCCATGCCAGGAAATGTGAGCCACCGGTAACTTTTCAGGGAGCAAGGCCGGCAGCAACTGCTGCAGTGCCGCAGCCTCCCCCGTGGTCAGCAGCAGTACTTCATCCGTAGCCGGGCCAGAAGCCAGCCAACCCTGCTCCTGCAGCAGATGAGCCACCTGGCGAGCCACCGCCGGAGCCGGGTCAATCACCCGCACTTCCGGCCCCACGATCTCTTTGATCAGCGGAATCACAAAAGGATAATGCGTACAGCCAAGAACCACGGTATCAATCCCCTGCGCCAGCATGGGATCGAGTTCCTGCTTGAGAATACGGCGCGTCTCGGCGCCAGTGAGATTGCCCGCCTCGATCTGCGGCACCAAACCCGGGCAGGGAGACGTCAGCAGGGTAACGCCCTGAGCAAAGCGTTCCACCACGGAGGCATAGAGCGCCCCCTGAAAAGTGGCGTAAGTTGCCAAAACGCCGACCACCCCGGTGCGGGTCTGCTCCGCAGCCGGTTTCACGGCCGGTTCCATGCCCACAAAGGGCACCTGCGGAAATTCCTGACGCAAGGTGCGCAGC
This sequence comes from Anaerolineaceae bacterium, assembly GCA_012797695.1. Lineage (GTDB taxonomy): Bacteria > Chloroflexota > Anaerolineae > Anaerolineales > Anaerolineaceae > UBA6107. The sequence goes on from JAAZOQ010000063.1 coordinate 10,814, forward strand.
GCCGCCGCAGAAGCCGTATTGCAGGCCACCACGATCAACTGTGCCCCTTGAGCCAATAAATAACGGGTAATCGTACGCGAAAACTGCAGAATTTCTTCCATCGGCCGGACGCCGTAAGGCACGTGGAACTGATCCCCCAGATACAGAACCGGCTGGGCAGGCATTTGTTTACGAATCTCACGCAGGACAGATAACCCACCCAATCCCGAATCAAAGATGCCAATCTTTACCGCTTCTGTCATGGTCACTCCTGAAGTTTATTTGCCGTCACGCCCGGCCGCCTGCATGAAGGCCGCGAACAAAGCGCGCTCCTCAGCGTGAGCCGTCAGGCACTCTGGATGCCATTGTACCCCCAGAAAGAAGGGATGATCGGGTAATTCCACCCCTTCGACCAGCCCATCCGTGGCATGAGCGGTTACCCGCAGCGCCGGGGCTACCGTCTGGATGACCTGATGATGGAAACTGTTGACCGCGAGCCGTTCCGTGCCAACAATGCCGGCCAGGTGGGTAGCGGGTTCCAGTGTCACCTCATGTGCCAGAAAATCGCGTCCCTTTTCGATGGGGGTGGAATGCGCCAGCGAGGTCGAAAACTGAGAAGGAATATCCGTGTAAAGCGTACCGCCCAGAGCCACGTTCATCACCTGTTCGCCGCGGCAAATCGCCAGCAGCGGCCATTCCGTTTCGAGGCTGAGCTTCACCAAATGGAATTCCAGTTCATCGCGGTCGTGAGAAACACCGTCGACCCGTGGGGATTCCACACCCGCAAAACGTTTGGGGTCGATGTCTCCCCCGCCAGAGAGCAGAATCCCCGACAGTTTTTGGCGCAGTTCAGTCAGGGAATGCAAATAGAGGTTGGTGGAAAGGATCAGAGGAATGCCGCCCGCCTGCTCGACGGCGTGGGAATAAAACTGGCTTAGGGTATCGCGTTTGCCATTGTAACGCAAGGCTTCGGGTGTAGCAGTAATGCCGATGAGTGGTCGCTCCATAGAAAAATCCCCGGGGTTATTTTAATAGAATAAAGGGCACAGTCAAATAGACTGCACCCTGAGATGAGCAAATACAGAAAGATCAGTTGAATTTCTGTTTGAGACGGGCACTCTTGCCTGAGCGCTCGCGCAGGAAGTACAGGCGGGAGCGGCGCACGCGGCTGCTGCGTTCCACCACAACCTTGTCGATACGCGGGCTGCGCACCAGGAAGGTACGCTCAACGCCGACGCCATTGCTGGCGACACGGCGCACTGTGAAAGTGGAGTCGTTGCCGCGGTTGTGCATGTACAGGATCACACCTTTGAATTCCTGAATACGCTCGCGGTTGCCTTCCTTGATTTTCACATGGACGGAAACTGAATCACCGGTGTGCAAAGCCGGGATATTGGGATTTTCGGGGGCATCAAATGCTTTCAGTAAATCGCTCATTTTATACACCTTACGTAAATTTTCGCGTCACTCCTGTGGCGCGAAGCGTTATTATAACACGCGTCCTGCCAGAGAACAAGGAAAAACTCTCTTTACGAAAAAAGGCCAAAAGCAAAAAGCTTCCCGCTAAAAGAAGCGAAAAAAGGCTCAGAATAAATTAAGTTCAAAAAAACTGTCCACGAATTACACGAATTCTCTCGAAAAATACTTTCTGCTAAAAAGACCAAAACCAAAAGATTTTCCGCGAAAAGAACCGAATAAAAGGCTCAAATAAAATAAGATCAAAAAAACTGTCCACGAATTACACGAATTCTCTCGAAAAAATCTTCGCTAAAAGAACCAGATAAAAAGCTGAAAATAAGAACAAAAAAAGATCAAAGACCAAAAACCGGACAAACGCTTCCTAAAAAAGGGCTGCCGGGAATGAATCCGGCAGCCCAACGTTCTTCTAGGGAAGGTAACGTGCGCCTTCAGCCAGGGCATCAAAGTTCTTGCCCAGCAATTTCTGATGCCTTTCAGGCAGGTGGCCCTTGAGGGCCTTCTTGATGGCCTCTTCGGGCAGCACCGGCAGATTGGCCAGCAGCGCTCCGAGCAGGATCATGTTGGCCATGCGCTGATCGCCCAGTTTTTCGGCTTCTTCGTTGGCAGCAATCTCAACCACGCGAATATCGGTACGCACCGGTTTGCGATCATTCATGGACGAATTGACCACCAGCACCCCACCGGGTTTCACCAGCGGTTCGTATTTATCCAGCGAGGGACGGTTCATGGCAATGACCGCCTGCGGGTTGTGCACAAAGGGCGAGCCAATCTCTTCATCCGAGATGACCACAGTGCAGTTGGCTGTACCGCCGCGCATTTCGGGGCCGTAAGACGGAATCCAGGTGATCTGTTTGCCTTCATCCATACCGGCATAGGCCAGCAATTGACCGGCGAAAAGCACGCCCTGACCGCCGAAACCAGCAATAATGATCTCAGTTTGCATCTTCGCCTCCGCCTCAGAGTTTGATCTCGGCAACTGCCGGGTTGACCTTGTAATCACCCAACGGATAGTAGGTGATCATCTTCTCTTCCAGCCACTGCAGGGCTGCCACCGGGGTCATACCCCAGTTGGTCGGACAGATAGAAAGCAACTCGATCATCGAAAAGCCCAATCCACGCTGCTGGACTTCGAAAGCGGTGCGGATGGCTTTCTTGGCCTGGCGAATGTTCTTGGGGTCATTGAGGGCACGTCGCACCACATAACTGGCGCCATCCAGCTTGGAAAGCATCTCCGCAACGCGGATGGGGTAGCCCTGCGACTCGACATCGCGGCCATTGGGTGAAGAGGTCGTCTTCTGCCCTGGCAGCGTGGTCGGGGCCATCTGGCCGCCGGTCATGCCATAGTTGGTGTTGTTGATAAAGAAGACCGTGATGTTCTCGCCACGGGCCGCCGCATGAACAATCTCACCCATGCCAATGGAGGCCATATCCCCATCGCCTTGATAGGTGAAGACGGTGCGGTCGGGCAAAACCCGCTTGATGCCCGTGGCCATCGCCGGCGCCCGTCCGTGCGGGGACTGGACGAAATCAAAGTCAAAATAGTTATACGAAAAGACCGAGCAGCCGACTGAGGCAACGCCGATGGTCTTGTCTTTGAGACCCATCTCCTCGAGTACCTCGGCGATCAGGCGATGAGCAACCCCATGGGTACAGCCCGGGCAGTAATGGGTGCTGACCTCGGTCAGAGTATCCGGCCGTTCATACACCAGAGTTTCACTTGCGACATCATATTCTGCCATTTTCGCCTCCTATAAATTCTTCGCACGCATGCGCTGCAGCCAGCGATCACGCGGATGCCCGGCCGTATCCAGATTGCTTTTGGCAACCCGGCGAATCTCATCAAGCACCTCATCGGGGAAGGGAACCATCCCGCCCATGCGGCCATAGAAATCCACCGGAATCTGATCGTGGGTGGCTAACAGCACGTCCTCGAGCATCTGACCATTGTTCATCTCAACCACCAGCAGCGCCTCCAGCTTGTGGCTGAGTTCTTCGAACAGATCGGTCGGGAAGGGACTGATCGTGATGGGGCGGATCAGCCCCACCGGAATCCCTTCAGCGCGAGCCGCGCGGACTGCTGAAAGCGCCAACCGTCCGCAGGAGCCGAAACCCGTCACAGCAAATTTGGCGTCTTCCATGAAATAAGTCTTGTAACGCACTTCATTCGCCTGAATCTCCTGCCAGCGGCGCATGAGGCGGAAATTGGTGACTTCCTGAGCAGCCGGGTCGAGGTTGATCGAGGTGAGGATGCGCTTGGAGCGTCCCTCCGCGCCGGTCGTGGCCCAATCGGGGAATTCGGTCTTCAAAGCCTTGAACGGCGGCAATTCACAGGGTTCCATCATCTGACCAATGGAGCCATCGGTGAGCACAACCACCACCGAGCGATATTTTTCCGCCAGGTCGAAAGCCATTACGGTCAAATCGACTGATTCCTGGATGCTGGCGGGGGCCAGAACGATGGCATGATACTCACCATGACCACCGCCGTGGACGATCTGGTTGTAATCACCCTGTGCCGGGGCAATGTTGCCCAGGCCTGGGCCGCCGCGCATGACATCGATCAATACCGCGGGTAATTCCGTACCGGCAATATAAGAAACGCCTTCCATCATTAAGCTGACACCAGGGCTGGAAGAAGAACTCATAATGCGCTGACCAGTGCAGGCGGCACCATAAACCATATTGATCGCCGCGAGTTCACTTTCAGCCTGAACAAACGCGCGCCCCAGTTCAGGCATACGTTTGGCCATATATTCCAGAAGTTCTGTTTGTGGGGTAATCGGATAACCAAAATAGGCAGTGACCCCGGCGCGGATGGCGGCTTCTGCCACAGCTTCGTTGCCTTTCATCATTTCTCTGGTCATGTTCGCCTCCCTTATGCAGCCCGGTCCGTCGGACCGGCCTTCTCGCGAAATACAGTGATGGCGGCTTCGGGGCAGACCACCGAGCAGATACCGCAACCGGTACAATCTGCGGTGATCATGACCGCTGGATGATAGCCTTTGGCCGTGATGTGGTCCGGCGCAAGTGCGAGCACATGCTGCGGGCAGGCATTGACACAAAGTTCACAACCCTTGCAGTACATCTCATTGACTTTGATGCGACCCTTTAGGGGCATTCCAACCTCCTGAAGTGAAATATGTCCAACGATCAGACAGTACGCACCAGCTTTAACCTGTTCTATTGTGAAGTCGTGATGAAAATCCAGCAAGTGTCAGGTGTACGATGCAGCGTCGTCGTTCTTCTTGAAATGCGGGACAATATTGATGATACCATAAGGCGGAAATTTTGCAGAAACTGGCTGGCTCAGTCGCCCACCCACTCGACCACCATAGCCTCTCCCTGTCCAACGCCCACACACAGGGTCGCCAACCCATAGAATGGCCGTGGCTGAGAAGACGCGCGACGGCGCATCTCGTGTACCAGAGTGGTAAGAATGCGCGCACCAGAGCAACCCAGCGGATGCCCCAGGGCAATGGCCCCGCCATTGACGTTGGTGATCTCCGGCGCGAAGCCCATCTCAGCCATCACCGCCAGGGCTTGAACCGCAAAGGCTTCATTTAATTCAATCAGCCCCAATTGAGTAACGTCCAGCCCGGCCCGGGCCAACGCCTTTTGAGAAGCCGGGATCGGTCCCAACCCCATCACGCGCGGTTCCACGCCAGCCGCCGCCGTCGCGACGATGCGCACCAGCGGATGCAGGCCCAGCGCCGCAGCCCGGGGTGCACTCATCAGCACCAAAGCGGCCGCTCCGTCATTCATCCCGGAGGAATTCCCGGCCGTCACCGATCCGCCTTCGCGGAAAGCCGGCCTGAGTTTTGCCAGTGAATCAAGCGAAGTATCCCGCCGGGGGCGCTCATCCTGGCTGACCCACAATGGGTCACCCTTCTTTTGAGGAACAGGGACCGGCAGGATCTCTTCGGCAAATTTGCCGCTGTCGATGGCGGCCAGAGCACGCATGTGGCTGTTGAAGGCAAAAGTATCCTGCTGTTCCCGAGAAATGTCCGTCTGGGCAGCGATATTTTCAGCCGTCTCGCCCATCGCTTCGGTGCCGTAAAGCTCTTTCATACGCGGGTTGGGGTAACGCCAGCCCAGCGCGGTATCGTATGCCGTCAAATTACCAAAGGGAAAACCTTGCTCTGCTTTGGGAAGGGAATAAGGAGCACGTGACATGCTCTCCACACCGCCGGCCAGGTAAAGGTCCCCTTCGCCGCAACGGATGGCCCGGTAAGCCTGCGCCACCGCGTTCAGTCCTGAAGCGCACAGACGATTGAAGGTTACCCCAGCCACACTGGGAGGCAGCCCGGCCAGAAGTGTGGCCATCCGCGCCACGTTGCGATTATCCTCGCCGGCCTGGTTGGCACAGCCCAGATAGACCTCTTCGATGTCTTTGCCGCGCAGATGATTGCGCTCGACCAGTGCCTTCAAAACCAGAGCGGCCAGATCATCGGGGCGCACCTTCGATAAGGCTCCCCCCAACGCGCCGATGGGGGTACGCAAAGCGTCAACGATCACGACGTCAGTCATTTTTTCCTCCAAAGCGTGGATTCTTAAAAAGATTCTACCACTGAAGGTTTTTTCGACCTGCATCCGCCGCACGGCCAACCAACAGTTTTGTATTTAAGCGGCAAAAGCGCGATGAAGCAGTATGAATCTCGTATAATTACAAAGGGTAAAAAGATTGTGATGCAATTTTCGGGAGCCGTTAACGGGATGAAAGCGCGGATAAAAATCTTCTGCGGAGGGATACTGATCGCCGGCACACTGTTAAGTGCCTGCAGCGGTGCTCCAATGGGCAGCGGCAATACCACTTATGCTGTTGCCCCCAGCCTGCGCGAATTCTATCAATCCGTGGGAGGGGAAGTGCTACTCGGCCCCGCCATCTCGAAAGATTTCAGCAAAGACAACTATCAGTGCCAGTACACCAGCAACGCGCTCATGTGCTACAACCCGCTCGTCACCGACAACAGCCGCTTCTTCTTATATCCGCTCGGGGATCAGATGGGCATCAGCGACGATCCAACTGAAGCCACCGCCGAAACCGGCAGCCAGAGCGTGGATGGATTTGCCATCTACGATGAATTTCTGCCCTATTTCAACCAGCTTTCTGGCGAGAAATACACCGGCAAACCGCTGACGCAGGCGCGCATGAATTACCAGCAAAAGCGCATCGAGCAATTTTTCGAAAACGTGGGCTTCTATAAGAAATTCAGCGACCCGAGCGGCACCGTGCATTTGATGGCTTACGGAGCCTATGCCTGCCAAAGTGACTGCGATTTTACCCCCGCCGTAGATGCAGCTGTCTCCCTGACCGCCAATAGCAGCGCCAGCCAACCCCTGCTGGCCGGTCTGAGCAAAATGGGCAACACCGCCGTGCTGGGAACCCCGCTGACTCAGCCTTACATTGCCGCCGACGGCATGGAAGAGCAAGTGTACAGCAACGCGGTGGTCTACGCCCCTCCCAGCCAGCCCGGCAACGCCAAACTGCGTCCGCTGGCCAGACTGTTGAATCTGCCTGCCAGCACCCCTGGTCCGCAGGTGTATGACAGCTCACAAGGAGTCGTCTTCTACCCCACCGACGGCAAAAATGGATTCCACGTGCCGCTGGATTTCGATAAATTCATCGCCGACCACGGCGGCAAAGATTACTCAGGCAACCCCATTATGGAAGTGACCCAGTACGATGCCACCACCTTCCGGCAGTGCTTCGAGAATTATTGTCTGGACTATCATTCGGATCTGCCTCAGGGGCAAAACGTGCAGATGGCCCCGCTGGGCAGCCAGTATCTGCAGCAAGCCGGCGGCAGCGAAAGCAGCCCGGCGCAACCGGTGGCGCTCGACGCCAGCCAGGTGAGTTTGCAGAGCGGTACGGCCTATCAAGAAATCCCGGCCAACGGGGAGCAAAAATTCGACATTCTGGTGCTCAATCAAGAAAACGGACAGCCGCTGGCCAACCTGACTGCTGAATTACAGGTCACCCTGCCCAACCAATCTCCCCTAAGCGCGGACTTTCCGGCTACCGGGGTGGACGGTCGGGCAACTCTGGTGCTGCCGGCGCAAAAAGACCTGAGCAATGGACAGATCATCACTTACCAGGTATGCATCCACGATGGAGTCAGCAGCCCGGTGTGCAGCAACGGCAGTTACGTCATCTGGGGGAATTAATCGGGCTGGGCCGCCTCACCAAAGAGGCTGACGTGATCAATCTTGCCCGCAATGCTGTATACGTACAACTTGAAATCCACACTGGCGCCGGCCGTAAGGCCGTTTTTATTTTCCAGCTGGCGCACCGCCACCACGTTGCCAGCGCTGTCGTAAGCCACCGCAGCCAGATCAAAGCGCGAAGCGGCTGAAGCACTGCTGACCGAACCGGTGACCGCTGCGGAAAGGCCATCGCTGCTGATCTCGACGTTCGAAGTATCAATAGTGAGGGGCAAATAGCTGGAATTCGAGCCATCATCGGGCAAAGCCGAGAAAAGCTGCAGCGTCACCTGATAGCTCGAAGCTACCGGCGGCGGGAAATAAGCGTATAAAGGAAGATCATTGCCCACCGGCAAATGATCGAGGGGCAGCAAAGCCGGCTGCACCTGTACTTCCCCACTCTGGGAATCGGTGATGGTGAACTGGCCCGAAACGGACTGCAGCATAAGCGTCTGATTATTCTCGACCATTGCAAAGCAATACAAGCCGCCCGTCAAAGAAGGAGAACACACCGGGTCGTGCACCAGCACCGGCAAAGCCGTGGGAGTAGGTGCCTGTTGAGTTCCCTCCGCTGAAGGCGGCGGAATGACTACCTTCATCCCGGCCATCAACGAATACTTGTTCAGGGTCGGGTTCGCCGCTTCGATCTCTGCCACAGACACCCCATTCTTGGCCGCCAGAGTCCAGAACGTCTCGTTGCCCGTCAGGGTAATGACGTTGGGCGTAGGGGTCAGCGTCGGGGCCGGGGTTGGCGTCGGGGCGCTGAGCGAGGTGGGCGTGATCGTCGGTGTGGCCGTCTCGGTAGAATATGGGGTGAGCGTCACCCCATTCCCCGGCACAGGGGAAGGCGTTGTCTGGCTGCCACAAGCAGTCAGACCGATCAACAAGAGAACGGGCAAAAGCCCCAGGAATTTTCGTGTTTTCATATAGCGCATTATAACCTGAATCATCTTGCCCAGCTTTCGAGGCTATGCTACACTCATGCTATGATTTCGGAGCAAGAACTTTATTCTCAGGCGCTGGCAGCGCTGCAGGCAAAAGATCTCCGCCAGGCTCGCGATCTCTTTTCTCAACTTCTCAAGCTCAACCCCAAAAACATTGATTACTGGTTGTGGATGAGCGCGGCTGTCCCTACCCCCAAAGAGCGCGTCTATTGTCTGCGTCAGGTATTGCTGCTGGACCCGGAAAACCATGAGGCCAAACACGGACTGCGCATGGCCGGGGAAGACATTCCGCTGGAGGAACCGGCCGTCAAAATCCCCAGCAACGTCGCCTGGAAGACCTCACTGGAACAGGCTGATGAGAACCCAGATCGCGGCCGTGGACTGCGCTCACGACTGGCCCTGTATAGTTTTCTGGGTGTTGCCATCATCGGTGTTTTCGGTTTCGGCATCTACCTGGCCGTACGCAGCAGCAGCGCCAATCAGAATTCAGCTCCGATCAAACGCTGGACGGTCACTGTTTCACCTACTTTCACCGAAACCGTCACCCCCAACCCTTCCACGACCGGCTCCCTGCCTTCCATTGCACTGGATGCCACCTTCACCGCCACCCCTATCTACGTTGCTACCCCGCACAACCGGCTGGAAGCCTATAACGCCGCTATGCGCGCCTACGAGAAGGGGGATTGGGCACAAGCCCTCGATTATTTCCAGCAGGTGCTGGATGTCGAGCCCAATGACGCGGACATCTACTATCACATGGGCGACGTATACCGCTTCCAGGGTGACTACGCCAATGCCCTGTCTGCCTACCAAAGTGCCAAGCAGATCGACGCCAACTTTGCCCCGGCTTATCTGGGAATTGCCCAGGTTGATCTCTACGGCAGTCCGCAAAAACTGGATGAAGCGCAAACCGCACTGCAAACAGCGGTCAGCCTCGACCCTAACCTGCATCAGGCTTATCTGGAACTGGCCAGCCTGAGCCTGGCGCAAAACAACGCGGACGTAGCTCTGGATTGGCTGCAGAAAGCTGCCGATACCGGGGAAGACACTGCCGCCATTGAACTGGGACGGGCCAAAGCCTATCTGGCCAAGGGTGACAGCGAAGACGCCCTGACTGCCATTCAAAAAGCGAATCAGATGGACCGTTCTCTGGTCGAGGTCTACACCGTATGGGCGCAGGTCCTGCAAGCCAACGGCGACTTTGCCGATTCGATCCAGCCTCTGCAGATCGCGGCTGCCAACGCTCCCAGTGATCTGACCAACCAAATTCTACTGGCCCGCGCTTATTATGAAAGCGGCGACAGCGATAAAGCCATGCAGCTGGTCAACGCCAGCCTGCAAAAAGATTCCAAAGCCATCGATGCCTACCTGCTGCGTGCCGACCTGTATCTGGACGCCGGCGATACCGATGCCGCGCGTGCTGATTTCAATTCCGTACTGCGCCTTTCGTACAATGACTTCGATGC
>JAAZOQ010000408.1 GCA_012797695.1 Anaerolineaceae bacterium
CTTTCCTGCCCAAATTGCCAGTTTCGCCCTGCCCGTGGGAGAAATGGCCTATGCCAACCAGATCGGCGCCCCCACTGACAACAACTGGGCACTGTACATAGGTCAAACGAACGGAGCGGGAATCCACGAGATCGATAACGGCTACTTCAGTCTGCTCCCTATCTGGTCACCTGATGGACAAAATTTCGTCTACGCCAAACTGGTCGGTTCCGCCCGGCAAGCTTATCTGGTACAGGCAAGCGGCACCCCAGTGCAGATCGCAGATATTCCATCTCTGAATCAGGTATATTGGCTGGATAATATGCGTTTCATCGCTGCCAGCACCTCCGACAGCGGCGGTTCGCTTCTGCTCGAAACCCCAGGCAGCAGCACTGGTGTCATCTATAATGATGCCGGCAGCCGCCCTGGCTTTCCACTCATGTTTGACGTCAGCGGGCACTAACCTTTCTCACCAGCGAGCCAGAGCATACCAATACTGGCTCGCCAACCTCCATATTTGAGGAAATTTAATCGGTTATAATTTTTTCTTGATGTTGTTATTGTTCAGTAGTGCAATTCAGGAGAAAATATGAGCCATAAAAATACACTGGTTTTGACAGTGAGTTTGATCATGATCCTTAGCCTCGTGCTTACTTCATGCCAGACCCCACTCTCAACCGAGCAGATCAAAGAAACCATGAACGCAGCCGTCAATCAGACCATGACGGCCATGCCAACCGCCACACAAATCCCGACTGCGACCTCGACCCCTACCCCCGCAGCCACACCGACCCCTGAGCCAGTACAATACGGCCCCACGAACTTCCCGGATAACGTCGATCCGCTCACCGGATTGACCGTGGCTGACCCCAGCATTCTGAATCGCCGCCCGCTGATGGTCAAAGTATCGAATTTTCCGAAAGAAGGCAGACCGCATGCCGGCCTTTCTTCAGCGGATATCGTTTTCTCATACTATACCGGTCAATATGAAAGCCGCTACCTGGCCCTGTATTACGGACAGGATTCAACCCAGGTCGGCCCCATCCGCTCAGGACGCTACATTGACCGCTGGCTGGTCTATATGTATCAAGGGGTATTGGGATTGATGTATGCCTTCCCACCGGAATGGAGCGCCATCGTGGGGCAATTAGGAAGTTCTCGTACCGTTTCTGGCGGACCCAACACCTGCCCAGCCATTTGCAATCTGAACCTGGGTATCTCTGAAGTCAGCTGGTTCGCCAATACAGCCGAGCTCTCCAGCTACTACGCAGCCCTGTCTGGTGCGGATAATTCCAAACCCAATCTCGATGGGATGGCCTTCAATACACTTCCACCAGCCAACGGAGCAACCGCCAACGAAGTTACCGTGCAGTACTCCAACGCCAACCTGGAGAACTGGAAATATGACTCCGCCACCAAGAAGTACCTGCGCTACATTGACAGCGAAGACGCGGACGGAAATATCTCTCTGATCCCCCTGGTCGACCGGGATAATAATGAACAGTTGGCTTTCTCGAACGTGATCGTGATCTGGGCGCATTATGAGACTCTCAACCACATTGATACCATGCACGAAGTAAAACTGCCCGGCAACAGCGGCCCAATGCTGCTCTTCCGCGATGGGCAGGTCTTCGAAGGAAAATGGAAAGGTGTGAAAACCGACGGGCCCATCCAGTTCTTTGACAAAGACAACAACCCGCTGGAACTGCAGCCCGGTAATAGCTGGATCACTGTCGTCGGGGATATCTCTCAATCCAAAGAAATTCAGCCCGGTGTCTTTCAGGTGATCTTCTACACCGAATCCTATCAGGGATAGACAAAATCGTAGAACAAAAAATACCCCTTTCCGCGGAAAGGGGTATTTTGATCTTCACATAAATTTTGAGAGAAAATTACTGTCCGGGAGTACCTTCAGGAGTGGGTGTCATTGGAGGATTAGCACAATATTCGTTGGCCTGAGTCAACTTATCAGAAAGCTCCTGAGAGCTCACAATCGAAGCGCTGGTACTGTATTGATCGCGTGCGCCGCACCAATCATAAGTGGCTTCGAGAGCATCACC
>JAAZOQ010000409.1 GCA_012797695.1 Anaerolineaceae bacterium
ATGTCGAAGCCGTTTTCGGCGGCCACGGTGTTCAGCCCGGCCAGCAGCTCGAGGAACGCATTGTCCCCCGGGTCCGCGGAACGGTTATCCTCCGGCGAAACCACTGGCACCAGACCGATGCGGTGGGTCAGACGCGACTTCAAACTGCGGGCGGCCGCCTTGGGGTGGTAATCAAGCTGCTTGATCACCCCCTCGATGCGGGCGCGCGTTTCCTCCGCTACCAGTGCCGGATCATTGAGGTAATTCGACACGGTGCCAATGGAGACACCAGCAGTTTGGGCAATTTCGCGAATGGTTGTCATAAGAGTTGAACCGTTTCAATTGAGTATTATAGAGAGTTTTGTCGCCGCTGTCAACAGGCAATTTGAACCGGTTCAAAACGTCTCACCGCGCAAGCCAGCGCGTATGATTGGGGGCGGGGCGAAGCGGCGCCTGATCATGAAGGGGGAGATCACCCATCAGCGTAGTCCTGCATTCCAACACAGATCATGGATTTTACGCTAGAATAATTCTTAATATGTGTGCCAGATTTACACTCATCCTCACTCCAAACGGGTATGCCCTTGTTTACGACTTCGACACTGCTTTTGTCACTGAAGTAATGGTCCCACGATACAATGTTGCCCCCACTCAGAACGTCGCGGTGGTAAGCGACCCGGAAACCAGGCGAGTACAGTGGATGCGGTGGGGGCTGATTCCCTCATGGGCCAAGGACCCGTCGATTGGGAACAAAATGATCAATGCCCGGTGTGAGACCTTAGCTGAAAAGCCCTCTTTTCGTAACGCTTTCCAGAAGCGCCGCTGCCTGATCTTAGCGGATGGGTTCTACGAATGGCAGCAAATCCCCAACGGGCGATCGGTACCGTACTACTTCACTCTAAAAGATCATTCTCCTTTTGTTTTTGCTGGTTTATGGGAAAGCTGGAATTCACCTGCCGGCCAGCCCCTGCAAACCTGTACGATCATCACCTGTCCCCCCAACGAACTGGTTGCGCCCATTCACGACCGAATGCCAGTCATTCTGAATCGCCAAGCCGCTGACAACTGGATCGGCCAGACTTCCTCTCCCCAATTGCAGGCCTTACTTTCTGCTTACCCTGCCAATCAGATGCAGCGGGTACAGGTTGGGCCAAAAGTAAACAACCCAGCCATTGAATCCCCAGACCTGATTTTCCCCGAACAAACCCTTTTTTAGAAAACTTGATATAGAACATATTTTCTGTTACAATAAGGGCATGAACTCCATGCTCTTTCCTGCTTCTACAGGTACGATCACCCTGGCGATTGCTCCCCATGCCGGCATCTCTTTGGTAGACGAAGTGATTGCTCACCTTGCTTTATCAAATTCGGTCCGCGTCTTCGACTGTGGGAATCGCACCAATGTTTTCCCGATAGCGAAAATAATTCGCAGCCTGACCACTGACGTCGATAACGCGCTGGCCGCCATCCAGGTCAGCCGTGCTTTCACTTGTTATCAAGTAACAGCCATGCTCCATCAAGAACCCGCGCTAAAGGGAACCCCCATCATTGTCGTTGACCTGCTGTCTACCTTTCTGGATGAAGACGTCTCGCTGACTGAAAGTCACCGCCTTCTGGCGCAGTCGATCACCAGCTTGCAGCGCCTTTGCAAAACCTCACCCATTCTGATCACCATAAACCCACTGCTATCCCTTAGTGCCGAGCGTATTTCCTTGCTGAATGCCTTGGCGCAAATTGCCCAAATCACCTATCGTTTTGAAGAAACTGTTCCTGTACTGCCCCAGCAACAAGAAATGCTGTGGCCGCCAGAGATATGAGGATTTTATGGGTAGAACTCAAATCTCCATCACTCAGCAATTACAAGCCGAGGAAAATGCGTTTTTTCCTTTTCGACGAGCACTTCGCAGAGAAGACCAGGCAATCTTTGATGAACTTTTTGCGATAGCTAAAAATTATCGCGCCGCCGCCTCACTGGCTTCTCGGGCCTTACCAATGGAGTCGATCCTTCTTTCGATGCTCATTGCTGAGCATAAGCAAGTGAAACATCTGCAAACTGTCATTGAGGACTTACAAAAGCGGATCCAATAATGAAGAACTGTATTGGATGGCTCCTTGATCTGTACCCCAGCCCAGAATCAGGTGTTGTGTTATGGATCATTACGCAAACTGGTAAAAGGATATGCCTTCATCAACCCCTGATGGTTGAATTCTCAATTGCAGGGCCATCACCGCGATTGCGCAGCGCGTGGCAATGGCTGCGCCATCAGCCCATCCCGGTGAAACTCGAGCGCAGCCAGGGACGAGACCTGTTCTTGACGGAGCCGGTCACACTGTTAAACATACAAACAGATGCAGCTTATCAACCCCGATTGTTTGCGCAGCTTTTCAAAGCTTTTCCTGACCTCGATTACTACAATTCAGATATACAACTATCGCTGCGGCATGCTGCTCTCTTTAACACCTTTCCGCTAGCTCGTTGTGAAATTGAATACGATGCTGCTGGCACGATCTCTCATTTACGCGTCCTGGATTCTCCGTGGGAAACAGATCCCCAAGTGGTGCCCCTGCGAATTCTGAACCTCGATTCAGACGTCGATCCCCAATATGCTCCTCCCCAATCTCTTCTTGTATATGACAGCGATAAATTGGGCAAAGAGCTGCCACTCGATAACTCCAGGAAATTGCTCGATGATCTCGCTGAAATTCTCATCAATTACGATCCGGATATTTTAATCACCGCTTATGGAGACAGCTGGATTTTGCCCTATCTCATAAAAATAAGTGATGAGCTGAATTTTTCCTTACCGCTCAACCGTGATCTTAGCCACAAGATCATCCGAAAAAATGAAAGATCATATTTCTCTTATGGGCATATCGTGTTCAACAATCAACAAATTCACTTATTTGGCAGGCTGCACCTGGATAAGAAGAATTCTTTCTTATTTAAAGACTGCGGTCTGGAAGGTGTGCTGGAATCTGCCCGGGTCACCGCGCTGCCGATTCAAACCTCTGCCCGTACCTCCCCTGGTACCGGGATCTCTTCGATGCAGGTGCTCACTGCGCTCAGAAACCAGATTCTGGTCCCCTGGCACAAGCAGCAAGTGGAGCACAAGAAAACCGCAGCGGAGATGATCTCTTACGATCAAGGTGGTCTGGTGTATCAGCCCAAGATTGGCCTGCATCACAAC
>JAAZOQ010000410.1 GCA_012797695.1 Anaerolineaceae bacterium
CCACCCCCCAGGCCAAACCCGTCACTCCCAGGTGCGGTACGAAGAACAGCACCCCCAGAATCTTGCCCAGAGAATACATGGCCGGGGCGAAAGCCGGCCAGAGAAAGCTCTGGTGCGCATTGAGAATGCCCATCATCAGACCGCTCAGCCCAAAAATGATCGGGGCCAGCAACTGGATACGCAGCAAGCCCGCCGTTACAGCGATCTTCTCTGCTGCGAAACCCCGCGCCAGAATATTCTGCACCACCCAGGGAGCAAAGAGCGCCGTCAGCACACAGATCACGACCAGGATCAAGGTTACCAGATTGGCGACGGCCGAAGCCAGCTGCCAGGCAGTAGAACGCTTCCCCTGGGTTAAAAGTGTGGTGAAAGTCGGGATGAACGCCGAAGCCAGGGCCCCACCAGCCACCAGGTTGTACAGGATATCGGGCAGCCGGTTGGCCGCATAAAAAGCATCGTTTTGCCAGGAGGTACCAAAGGCACGGGTGATCAGCATCGAAGAGATCAGGCTCATCACCTGCCCCAGGATCATAGCGACCATGATCGTCCCGGCAGCCCGAGCAATCTGCCGATTATCAGAACTGGTATTTGCAATTTCAGTTTCGTCCATAGACCTAGATTATACCCGTGAACCCCAACCGCCGGGTTTGCATTAATATTTCAGCCGGGTTATACTCTCATAAGCAATTCTTCCTGAGAAATTGCATTAACCTTTATAAGGAAAAGCGGATGGAGAATAAGAGGAAAATTCAAATGGAAGACAGTCCTTCTCTTGAAACCCCCCAAAAAACTATGGATTCGGCAGAGGAACCCAACCCGATCAAGAAACGCAGCTTCTGGCAGAAAGTGCTGCCCTGGGTGATCGTTGCCCTGGTCTTTTTTATCGGGGGTATGGCCCTGATCTATTTCACCCTGTACCAGACAGCCCGCACCGATCTATCACAGGCTCAGACCAGCCTCAGCAGCGCCACCGATCAGCTCAGTACCGCTCAGCTTGATCTGGAAAAAGCCAAGAATGACCTCACTACTACTCAGAGCGATCTCGTGACCGCCAACAATGAACTTGACAAGACCAGTCAACTGAGCGCCCTCTATAAGTTCCAGTCGGACGTCAACCTGGCACGGGTCTCCCTGGCTAAACTGGACCCTTCCTCGGCGCGGCAGGCATTGAGCGTGGCAACGGACGATTTCACCGCACTTTCCAATACCAACGTTTCTAAAAGCGCCATCTCTGGGCTGCAGGCACAGATCGACACGGCCCTGACCAACCTTGAAACGGACCCGGCCAAAGCCATGAGCGCGCTGGATACGCTTTACACCAATCTGCTTTTGATCAGTGACAGCATCAAATAAAATGATGTCAAAGTCCCGGGTGACCGGGACTTTGTTTTAGTTATTGCGGATTTTTTCGAAGAGCTCACGCTGCTTGGCGGTGAGATTCTTGGGTAGCTCCACCTTGATACGAACATAAAGATTGCCGTACTGATCGGGGTGGCGTACATCCGGCAGACCTTTGCCCGCCAGACGGATCATCTGCCCAGGCTGTGTCCCGGCCGGGATGGTCAACGTCACGTTCCCGCTCAGGGTAGCCACGTTCACCGAACCGCCCAGCACTGCGGTGAATAGATCGATCTTGACCTCTGTCGAGAGGTCCTGCCCGTCGATCGAGAAACGCGGGTCGGGGAGAAGCTCCACGACCAGATACAGATCACTGTTCCCGCCCGGGCCGCCCCCTGCCACACGCACTTTCGTGCCAGTTTTGGCACCTGCCGGAATTTTCACCTCAATGCGGCGATTTTCGACCTGGAACATGCGGGTAGTTCCACGGTAAGCCTCATCCAGAGTAATCGCGACTTTTTGCTGATAACTCTGGCGCGGGCTGGTACGTGTCGTCTGACGACGTCCGCCCACCGGCATGCCGCCAAAGATCGTACTGAAGAAATCGGAGAACCCTCCGCCGAAGAGGTCGTTGAGATCGCCCATATCGACCTGTGCCCCCCGGCCAGCAGTCGCCCAATCGTTCCAGTTGAAGTTGCCGGTATTGCCCCCGCGGGCCTGCCAATCAGAGTAAGAGGCCCCTAACTGGTCATAACGCGCCCGTTTCTGCGGATCACTCAGCACTTCATAAGCTTCGTTGACGTCCTTGAATTTCTCCTCGGCCTCTTTATTCCCTTTGTTGCGGTCGGGGTGGTACTTCATGGCAAGTTTGCGGAAGGCTTTCTTAATATCATCAGCGCTGGCCGAACGGTCCACGCCTAATGTCTTATAGTAATCTTTGTATTCCATGCAAATGATGTTAAATCGAAGACTGGCCAGTGTCAATAGGCTGGCCGCGACTCTTATAGAACGTTAACGAATCACCCTGCGGCAAACCCGCCCAAATACGCCTGCAAGAGAGGCTCAATCTGCACCTCGTGCTCGTAAGTTCGCAGAGTCAGCAGCGGAGAAGTGTTCCCACTGAGGATCATGGAAACTTTACGGCCGCTTTGAGCCAGGCACAAGACCGGCTTCTGCTGGCCCAACGCCACCGCGATCTCATACCCGACCCCATGCGAAGGCGTGGTCACCTCAGCCACCACCAGATCGCTGTGCAGCAGCCAGTTCATGTCACGCAGGAAGATCTCCTGTGGACGAGCTACTTTTTCTTGATCCAGGATATCCGGGCTCGAAAGATGAGCCGTCGGCACCTCATGCCCGGCCGCGATCAACGTCTCAACGATCATTTGATAGATGGTCTGCTCATTTCTGCCCCCGGTGATCGAACAGGAAAAATAGATGTTCATACCTGACTCCTGAATAGTATATTGGTACAAAGTATGCAACAAAAATCCAAACAATGCAAATGAGCGTGCATACACGCAACCTTGACGCTCTTCTGGCCTCGTGCTACCATGAAGGCTGAACGAGCGGGTAAAAATCAGGTAAAATAGACTTACTTGCGTTGCTAACAGTACTTCCTATTTAATGAGGAGAAATCCATGAGCAAGAGAAGTTACGCCCTTATTCTGGTTATTCTGATCGCCGGTTTGACCCTGGCTGCCTGTGAAAGGTCAGCCTCTGTATCGCCGGTCGCGACGTCTACCGCCAGCGGAGACATTCCTTTCCCCGTTGTCACTCAATCCCAGATCATGAAAGATATTCTCGCCGCCACCCAAACATCTGGGGCAATGAGCGGCACCATCACCACTGGCAGCCTGCCTGGAGTTGCTACCAGCACACCAGCTTTTGCCTTCACGACCGCTACTCCCTCCACGGGGATGCTGGTCACTCCTGGAACCGCTTCTACAGCCACCCCCCAACCGACTGCTACCCCGACGAAAATCGTCTATCCTACCCCCACCGCTGGGATCCCAACTTCTTATACTTTACAATCTGGCGAATTTCCTTACTGCATCGCCCGCCGCTTCAACGTGGACCCAGGAGCTTTGCTTTCGGCCAACGGGCTCTCGACCAATTCGCAGGTATCTCCCGGCACGGTGCTGAACATCCCGCAGAATACCACCTGGTCTTACGGCTCACGCGCCCTGAAATCACATCCCGCCAGCTACACGGTGGCTTACGGCGATACAGTCTATACCATCGCCTGCGCCTTTGGGGACGCTGACCCGAATACCATCCTGGCCGCCAATGGTCTGAGCAGCGGCACTGTACTGACGCAGGGACAGGTCATTCAGATTCCCTGATCAATTTTCACAATACATGCGAAATGGCGGTGATGAACCGCCATTTCTGTTATTCGCAGTCAAAGTTGGAGGCAAAATTGGCATACGAAATCTTGAACAAAGCAACCGTTTTCGAAGGAAAGGTATTTGCCGTTGATCGGGTAGAAATCATGCTGCCGGATGAACGGCAGCGAAAATACGACCTGGTCACTATTCAGAATGCGGTCACCATTCTGCCGCTGGATGCCGACAACAACGTCTTGTTTGTGCGCCAGTTCCGGGTCGGGTCGAATTCCCAGATGCTGGAACTGCCCGCAGGCAAAATCGAGGCCGGCGAAGAAGCGTTGGCCACCGCCGAACGTGAAATCCGCGAAGAGACCGGTATGGCGGCCGGAAAAATGACCCCGCTGGGCAGTTTTTTCATGTCGCCGGGATATTCTACCGAATATATGTGGACCTTTCTGGCTACTGAGCTTTATGCCGCCCCCCTGCAGCCTGATGCGGACGAGTTTTTGAATGTCGTGAAGATTCCGCTGGCGCAAGTACGCAGCATGATCGCTCAGGGAGAGATCACCGATGGCAAGACTCTGGCTGTATTCATGCAGGCTTTTCACCTGTTCGAAGGATAGTTCCACTGTGCCAATCCCCATAAATTTATTATAGAAACCGTCATCATAATTGATGATTTTCGCTATGGATGCTGAAAGGCATTAAAAAGCAAAGTTTTTAGTCTTATAATGGTATGAACAACGTTTCATTATAAGGGGTGGTGCCACCCCTATCTTTATGGAGTTGAGATGACAAAAGAAATGATCACAATTGATGCAAATGAAGCGGTGTCGCGTGTTGCCTACTTCCTCTCAGAGGTAGTGGCCATCTACCCGATCACTCCTTCATCGACCATGGGTGAACATGCCGATGCATGGGCCGCCGCTGGTGTCAAGAACCTGTGGGGAACCGTTCCCTCAGTCGTCGAGATGCAGTCTGAAGGTGGTGCAGCAGGTGCAGTTCACGGTGCTTTACAGGCCGGTGCTCTGACTACCACGTTTACTGCATCACAGGGTCTGCTGCTAATGATCCCGAACATGTACAAGATCGCTGGTGAACTGACTTCCACCGTATTCCATGTTGCCGCACGTACAGTGGCAGCTCACGCGCTGGCAATCTACGGCGATCACTCAGATGTCATGGCTGCCCGGCAGACCGGTTTCGCTCTGCTGGCTTCCGACTCCGTCCAGACCGCTCAGGATAACGCCCTGATCGCCAACATCGCCACCCTTGAAAGCCGCATTCCCTTCCTGCACTTCTTCGATGGCTTCCGTACTTCTTCCGAAGTTGCTAAGATCGAACAGATCAGCATGGACGAAATCCGCGCCATGGTGGACGAGAACAAGATCTATGAAATTCGCGAACGCGCTCTGAACCCAGAACGACCATTCATTCGCGGTACTTCCCAGAACCCGGATGCTTACTTCCAGGGCCGTGAAGCCGGCAACAAATATTATGAAGCTGTCCCGGCTATCGTTCAGAAAGCCATGGATCAATTCGCCAAAGTCACCGGCCGCACTTATCACATCTTCGACTACGTCGGCGCTGCCGATGCCACCGAAGTGATCGTGATCATGGGCTCTGGCGCTGAAACCGCAGAAGAAACCGCCAAATACCTCAACAAACAGGGCCGCAAGACTGGCGTCGTCAACGTGCGTCTGTACCGCCCCTTCGATGTGGCCGCTTTCCTCAAAGTACTGCCCGCTTCCGTCAAAAAGATCGCTGTCATGGACCGCACCAAGGAATCTGGTTCCATCGGTGAACCGCTCTTCCTGGACGTCGTGGCCGCCATCAATGCTGGCCTGGCCAAGGGCACCGCTCCGTTCAAAGCCATGCCTGTGGTTACTGGCGGACGCTATGGTCTGTCTTCCAAAGAGTTCACCCCGGCCATGGTCAAAGCCATCTTCGACGAACTGGCCAAAGATGCTCCCAAAGAGCACTTCACTGCCGGTATCATTGATGATGTAACCCACACCAGCCTCGAATTCGATCCGATGTTCAGCATCAATTCTACTGAAACCAAGCGCTGCGTCTTCTTTGGTTTGGGTTCTGATGGTACCGTGGGCGCCAACAAGAACTCCATCAAGATCATCGGTGAAGAGACCAACAACTACGCTCAGGGTTACTTCTACTACGATTCCAAGAAATCAGGTTCAGTCACCATTTCTCACCTGCGCTTTGGCCCGAACCCCATCCGCGCCCCATATCTGATCGGGCCGAATGATGCTTCTTTTGTGGCCTGCCATAACTTCTCGTTCATGGAATGGCTCGACATCCTCAAGTACGCTGCTCCGGGTGCCGTCTTCCTGCTGAACAGCCTCTATGGTCCTGATGAGATCTGGGATCACCTGCCGCGCGAAGCACAGAAAGACATCATCGAGAAGAAACTGAAATTCTACGTCATCGACGCTTACGAAGTAGCCGCCAAGACCGGCATGGGCAGCCGCGTGAACACCATTATGCAGACCGCTTTCTTCGCCATCAGCAACATTCTGCCGCGCGACGAAGCCATTGCCCAGATCAAGCACTCCATCGAGAAGACCTACGGTAAACGCGGTGAAGCTGTGGTTCAGAAGAACTACGCTGCCGTCGACCAAACCCTGGCCAATCTCTATGAAGTCAAAATTCCCGCCGCAGTCACCAGTTCCTTCTCACGCCGCCCCGCCGTCCCGGCAGAGGCACCTGAATTCGTGCGCGATGTTCTGGGTGCCATGATCGCCTTCGAAGGCGAATCCCTGCCCGTCAGCGCTTTCCCGGTGGATGGTACTTATCCTTCCGCCACGACCAAATGGGAAAAACGCAACATTGCCCTCGAAATCCCGGTGTGGGAACCCGACCTGTGTATCCAGTGCGCCAAATGTGCCACGGTCTGCCCGCATGCGGTCATTCGCGAGAAAGTTTACGACCCGAGCTATCTGAAGGATGCTCCTGAAACCTTCAAATCGATCGATGCCAAATTCAATGAATTCCCCGGCAACAAGTTTACCATCCAGGTCGCCCCTGAGGACTGCACCGG
>JAAZOQ010000411.1 GCA_012797695.1 Anaerolineaceae bacterium
TGCACCTTAAACCCGATTTATCCGTATATTGTGTATCCACCGACAAGAATGAGGGCTTTTCATGGAATCGATTCTGCAAGCTGAACACCTGATCAAGAAATTTGCTGATTTTACCGCGGTCAACGACATCTCGTTCGATCTGCGCGCCGGAGAAATCTTCAGTCTGCTGGGGCCCAATGGGGCCGGCAAGACGACGACCATCTCGATGCTTTCCACGCTCACCTCCCCCAGCGCTGGGGATGCCGTCATCGGCGGGCATTCGATCAAGCGCGACCCCATGGCCGTGCGCCAGTTGATCGGGGTGGTGCCGCAGGAAATCGCGCTTTATGAAGATCTGAGCGCCCGTGAAAACCTCAATTTCTGGGGGCAGATGTACGGATTGAGCGGCAAGACCCTCAAACAGCGCGTCGAGGAAGTGCTGGAACGTACCGGCATGACCGAGAAAGCTGCCCAGCGGGTGAAGACCTACTCGGGCGGGATGAAACGGCGCATCAACATCGGCGTTGGCCTGCTGCACCGCCCGCAGCTGCTCTTCATGGATGAACCCACCGTGGGCATCGATCCGCAGTCGCGGCGCGCCATTCTGGATACAGTGAAGGACCTCAATCACGAGGGCATGACTGTGCTGTATACCACCCACTACATGGAAGAAGCTCAGGAGCTTTCAGACCGGGTCGGCATCATCGACCACGGGCAGCTCATCGCGCTGGGTACCCAGGCTGAACTGACCCGCCAGGTCGGGGAAACCGACACGCTGATCCTGCACGTGGGCGAGACAGACATTACTGACGGCCTGGTCGAGAAACTGCGCGGCCTGCACGGCGTCATCCGCGCCGACAGCACTGATCACACCGTGGCCGTGATCACCCCGGCCGCCGAAGAAATTCTGGCCCCGGTCATCTCCGCTGCCAACGAAAGCGGCATCAAAATCCGCTCGGTCGACATTCAAGAGCCCAACCTGGAGTCAGTTTTTCTGCATCTCACCGGTCGGGCATTACGCGATTAAGCAGGCAGCCATGAAAAAGATCTTTCTCATTGGCCTTAAAGACCTGCTCCTTATCTTTCGGGACCCGGCTGCTCTCATTTTGATGCTGCTGGCCCCCTTCGCCTTGACCATCGGCCTGGGCTTCGTGACCGGCCGGATGGGGAATTCCACCAGCAGCGGCATCAGCGATATTCCCGTGATCCTGGTGAACCAGGATGGCGGTCAACTGGGCACCGCCCTGATCGAGATGTTCCATTCCTCCGACCTGCAGGACCTGGTCGCGCCCAGCGAAATGGACGATTTCACCCTGGCCCAGCAAGCCGTGGATGACGACCAGGCGGCCGCCGCCATTCTCATCCCGGCCGGGTTTAGCAACAGCATCATCCCCAGCGCCAGCACCGCCAGCCTTGAAAGCACGGTGGTGGCCCTGCAGCTCTACAGCAACCCCACCCGGCCTACCAGCGCTGGCGTGATCAAAACCATTCTCGAGACCTTCCTCAGTCGGGTCGAAACCTCGCGCGCGGGCGGCATCGTCTCGATCGAACAGATGCTGAAGCAGGGCCTCATCGCCCCCGATCAGGCCATGAGCGTGGGCAGCCAGATGGGGGCGCAGCTCAGCGCCCAAGCGGGGAATACCGCCAGCAGCATCCCCATCCAGACCCAGGATGGACAAACCGGCACGTTCGAAGTGGATACCCTGGCCATGATGGCCCCAGGGATGGCGCTGATGTTCCTAATGTACACTGTCACTTACGGCGGGCGCTCCCTGCTGACCGAACGTCAGGCCGGGACGCTGCCGCGCCTGCTCGTTTCCCCCACTTCGCCCCGGCAAATCCTGGCCGGCAAGGTCTTTGGCATCTTCCTGACCGGTCTGGCCCAGATGGCGATCCTCATCATGGGAACCAGCCTGCTCTTCCGCCTCCACTGGGGGGATCCCCTGGCCATTGCCGTTCTGCTGATCGCCGCCGTGGCCGCCGCCACGGGTTGGGGCCTGCTGCTGGCCGCCGTTGCCAAAACTCCCGGGCAGGTTTCCACAATCGGCTCAGCCATGATGCTGATCTTTGGCCTGCTGGGGGGCAGTTTCTTCAGCACCGATAACCTGCCGGGCTGGGTACAGACCTTCGCGCGTATCTCCCCCAATTCCTGGGGAATGGACGGGTTCTCCACTCTGGCCCTGGGCAACGGACTGAATGCCATCTGGACGCCGATCCTGGCGCTGCTGGCAATGGCAGTGATCCTCTTCTTTCTGGCCGCGCTGCTGTTCAACCGCCGCGGTTTTGCCGCCGCCTGAGAGGTCAACATGAAAAAAATCTTTGCTATCGCCTTGAAAGATACTCTGGTGCGTTTTGCCTCCCCGTCGGAATGGCTCTTCTTCCTCATCCTGCCCATCCTGTTCACGGTGATCTTGAGCAGCGCCACCGGTTCAGTTTCAGATACCCGTGTGCACCTGACCGTCGTGGATGAGGCCCAATCCACGCTCTCAGCACAACTTGTCAGCGAACTCGAGCAATCTGCCTCAGTACGCATCACCCAAGAAGACCTCGATCAGGCGCAGGCCAGCTTCAACACACGGCGCTACGCTGCCGTCTTGATCATCCCGGCAGATTTCACCCTTGAAAGCGCCAAAGCCGGCACGCTGACCCTGCAGATGCTGCAGCAGCCCAATAACATGGATGCGTTGATCTCGCACCAGGCTGTGGCCGCCGCGGCCAGCCGGGTCAGCAGCTTGAATGACATCGCTGCGCAGAGCGTAGCCGCGGCCGCGCAGATCCAGCCCTTTGCCAGTGAGGCTGACCGCGCAGCCTATTACACGGCCGCGCTCGACGCTGCCCAAACGCAACTGGCCGAGGCCCCCCAGCGGCTGCAGGTCAGCGAAGGCAGCACTGCCGATCAAGTGGAGTACGACCCGCGCGCCAATTCCTCCGCCGGGCAGCTCATCACCTGGGTCTTCATCCCCCTTATCGGGCTTGCCGGTATGTTCGCCTCTGAACGCCAGCAAGGAACGCTGCGGCGCATCCTCACCACCCCCA
>JAAZOQ010000412.1 GCA_012797695.1 Anaerolineaceae bacterium
ACCAGCTTATCATCCACCTCACGCATTCCTTCAACATCAATATCAGAAATCCGCACGGGGATGGTGGGTTCCTTTTGCAAAGCCGCCAGCACCTCCATACCGCGGCGTCCGCGCTGGCGGCGCAAGGCGTCAGGGGAATCAGCGATATACTGCAGTTCATTCAGCACAAAACGGGGAATTAAAAGCGACCCGGGTAAGAAACCGGTGCGGGTAATATCAGCGATCCGGCCATCAATAATGACACTCGTATCCAGCAAGATAGTACGATTATCCGCCCAGTTGGCATTACCAGCAGCGGGCTCCTTGTTACTGCCCGGGCCTGCCCCCTTGAACGAAGAAAGGATCGAAAAGAGGTCATCCTGACGGGTAACAAAAACCGCCACCCCGAGGTAGCCAAAGACCAGTACCCCGATGAAAGGAAGAATTTGGCCAAAAGGTTTAGGCAGCAACGAGATCGGGAAGGAAAACAACGCCGCCACCAAAAGGCCCGAGATCAATCCCAACAGAGAAGCGCTCAAAGTCTGGGCAGAGACGCGGGTCAAGACAGATTTGACGGCACGCACCGGGCGGGTCGTCACGTAGGGGGTCAAGATCAATCCCACCAGAGCTCCTAACAGCCCAAATGTGAAAGTGTATTGTTCGACCGTCAACATTCCAGGAACAGCATTGGAATTAGCCGAAATTCCCAGATTCTGCCCCCAGACTACCCCGCCAATGGCAAGTACGATCATGCCAATTAAACGAATGATAAATTCAATATTCATGATAATTGCTCCAAAATTAATGTTAATGTTCTAAATAATAGAACGATAATTCCTCTCCTCATAGCATAACACTTGAAATTACCTACGTCAAATCATGGAAGACATTTTATATACAATATTAATAAAAAAACCTCGCACATTTTATGCGAGGTTCACTTGAGTGCCGGAGGAGGGATTTGAACCCTCATGAGCGAATGCTCACTACGCCCTGAACGTAGCGCGTCTGCCAATTCCGCCACTTCGGCTAGTTACGGGCTAAATTCTACCAAAATTTGATGGATTGTCAACCTTTAGACCTCCTCAAAAATGAAACTGGCAGAAATGCTATAATTTAAGGGTTGCGGCAGGCGTGTTTCTTGCAACGGTAATTTCATCTTCTCGTGAGGCAATCAACATGTCCAGAAATTCCTCTACCGACCTCCGTCCCACTCCTCTCCCCTCCGACAGCGATGAAACGGAGCACCTCGAGAACGAGTTACGGCTCACTCTCGAAGAAATTGCCCACCTGCGCAACGCGCTGGCAGAAGCCAAAATGAAATATACCCGGTTGCAACGGGAAGTTCCTGACAATTCCTACCCGGCGCCGGACGATTTCGAAGCATTGGCCCAATTTATCCACGAAATGGAGCCGCTGATGTTCACTCTGGCCAACTATCTGGATATGCTTGAAAGCCAAACCATTGGTTCGTTGGGCTCTTTGCAGCTTCGTTTTCTCGACCGCATGAAGAAGACGGTCACGCAAATCCAGCAGCTCATGGAAGATTCACTGGCAGCCGGCAACCCTATGCCGCTGCAGACCACCGCCAGCTCGAATCTGGTCAATCTGCAGGAAGTACTTCAAGAAGTGCTGAGCCAGAAAGCCAGCGAAGTAGAAGAAAAATCGATCAGTTTACAATTACAGTTCCCCGAGTCTCTGCCCAGCATTTTGGGTACCGCGGATGATCTCTTTCAGGTCATCGATCAGATTCTGGAAAATGCTCTGCAAGTCACCCCCAATGGAGAAATGATCCAAATCTCCGGGAAGAAAATCAATGAAGAACACGCCGATCAAGTAATCCTGTGTTTCAGCGATAGCGGCGGCGGCATCCCTGACGAATTGATCACCGGGCTGTTCTCCATCCGCGGCAAGTCGGCTATCCCCGGCTGCAGTCTGAATCGTTCGCAGCTCATCAAACTCAATGCCTCGGTTCAGGAGCAGGGAGGAATGCTGGAAGTCAAAAATATTCCTCAGCATGGGACAAAATGGATCATTCATTTTCTTTTGGTCAAAATTACGCAAGCCGTGGAGTAGAATAAGCGGGTATGTTAAAAAGAGTCTTTCTTACCGTAATTGTTTGCTCATTCCTTCTGGCCGGTTGTGTCGGCGGATATTCCGCTCTGCAGCAGGCCACGCCCATTCCCTTCAGCGACCTGCTGCTCACCACGGTTCCAACGGCAACCCCTTTCCAGCCCATTCCCCCTACCCCCACTGCCACCCTTATGGCAGTCCCCAGCGCGACCCCGCTACCCACCGGGACAGCCCTGCCCCAGTTTTCCACCCCTGACACCAACAGTCTGGTCATGGCCACCGGGCAGATCAACATTCTGATTCTGGGCTCGGATGCGCGCTCTGACGGCGGATTCCGTACCGACGTCATCATGCTACTCTCTCTCAATGCCACAAAAGGAACTGCTACTTTGACCTCCTTCCCGCGGGATCTCTACGTTAGCATTCCCGGGGTTGGCATGCAGCGGATCAACACTGCGCAGGAATACGGCGGTTTTTCGCTTACCCAATCGACCTTTTTCTATAACTTTGGGTTCACGCCCGATTATTACATGATGACCAATTTCAACGGATTCAAGAGCATCGTGGATACTCTGGGGGGAATCGATGTCAATGTAGCCAGCACCCTCAAAGATGAATGCAGCGTCCGTTCGCTGGTAGATGGCATGGGGTACTGCACCATCCCGGCAGGGGTATATCACATGGATGGCGAAACGGCTCTCTGGTACGTACGCAGCCGCCACTCTTCCAGTGATTTCGATCGTACCCGCCGCGCCCAGGAAGTCATTACTGCCCTATTCCAGACGATCGTCAGTGCTGACGGACTGAACCACGCTGCTGACCTCTACAACGAATTCAACTCCAGCGTTGAGACCAACATTCCCCTGACCGAAATCCTTTCCCTATTGCCATTGGCCAACCAGATCGCCAGTAATCCGGCTCTGGTGCGCCGCTATGCGATTGGAGCCGCTCAAACTTACAATTACATCGTTCCCGGCTCAGGGGCAATGGTTCTTGTGCCCGATCAAACCGCAGTTATGTCCATCATTCAGCAAGCTCTGAACTAAATAAACTTTCCAGTTGTAGAATTCCGCGCAAAAGGATACACGAATAGTTGACATTCACCGCTGAATCATGTAAACTATTTTGTATATCTACACGAAAATTTGCGGAGGCGTTCTATGACCACACCGGTCGAATCCCATATTACCCCGGATACGCTGCTCAGCCCGGCCATCCAGGCCTGGCAATACTACTTGAATGATCAGGGCCGTTCTCTGTTTACCGTCAAGGCATTCATCGGTGATCTCAATTTAATGGCCAGCTATTTCCCGCCAGATACTCGTGTTGGCAGCGTCACCACGGAACAGATCAACCGATTTCTGGATTGGATGCAAAACGAACGCCCTGTGCCCTGCAGCCCCAAAAGTTATTCGCGCCGCATTACTTCGATCAAAGCCTTCTTTCGCTGGCTGACACAATCAGGTCGTCTCTCGACTGACCCCGCTGAAAAAGTGCTGCAGCAATCAGTAATCAGTCCGTTGCCAGAGGTATTAACTTCCGAAGAACAGGAAAAAATCCTGAAAGTGGCTCAGGATCAATTCGAGAGTGTCAAATCAGACGCCCGTCCCCTGGCCCTGCTGCGGTTGCTGCTCGAGACCGGGATTAAAAAGGGCGAGTGCCTGGCCTTGAATACCAACCATCTCGAGCTGGAAGATGAGGTGGCACCTTTTCTTTTTGTGCGCTACCCCAGCAACAACAGTCGCTACAAGGAACGCAAAATTCCACTGTCGAAACGATGGGTAGAGATTTACCGGGTTTACCAAGCTCAGTACAAACCCCTTGATCAGGTTTTTCCCTGGTCGCCGCGGCGGCTGGAGTATTTACTGGAAGATATCGGGGTAGCCGCAGGGCTGAATAAGCACCTTTCCTTCGACATGTGCCGCTGGACTTCAGCCTTAAATGACTGGGTTGCCGGTGAAGACCCGGACACGATCCGACAAAAGCTGGGAATTTCAAAGATCCAGTGGCGTGAAATCAGCAACAAGCTCAAGCAACTGGCCGAGAACCAGCACTAATCGATTTTTAGCAGGGATAATTTGAGAATTCGCCGGGTAGATTCGCTCACCCTGGCGAATTCTGCTTGACGCAGACCCGCCACCCACAAAACACGGCCCTCCGCGCGCAAGATTGGCCAATGTCCACGTGCCAGCAGGGGAATGTGCTGATTGGTAAAATAATCCCCCACCTTCATCTCTCGCCCATTCATGCCAAACGGGGCAAAACGATCCCCTGGCGCCGGCGGCATCAACTCGAATTGTTCTGAGAGGGAATCCGCATCGAAACAGGCTACCTGCGGATCGCGGTCAAAAGTAATCTCACCGGGAGCAAAAATTTCGCAGCGAATCTGCCAATGCCGGCTCAAATTTACCTTTTCATCAGATAAGCGCCAGGGAAGAGATGGTTCAGAAAGCCAAGGCCATAAATCTCCCAGATCCGCATCTTCTCGATAAAGCAATAGATTTTGCCCTTCTCCAGAAGCCAGAAAAAGGGATTTGAGTAACGGCTTGACCAAAACCGGATTCTTCTCACCGGCAAACGACAACCCCGCCTCAACCACAGAGAATGAAATGTCGCGAATCTCCCCGCGCAATTCAATCATCCAGTTGCGCAGAATACGGCGCTGCAAGACGATATCCAGCTTCAGAAAACGTTCGCGAGACAGCAAAAAAAAGCCCTCTCCCTGCCGCAGCAGCACCTGCTTCTGGGCACGCTGCGCCGCTTCTTCCAGGAAGCGATTTTCTTCCGCGAGGATCTGCCCAGTTTGCTCCAGGTGTAATCTGACCTGTGGGTTGTAATTCTCGAGCACAGGAATCAACTCGTGGCGAATCCGGTTGCGAAAGTATTTGGTTTCAGAATTAGTCTCATCCTGGCAGAACTCAATGGAATTCTCGGCACAGTAGGCTTCGATCTCTGTACGCGAAACCTGCAGCAAAGGACGCACAATGGGAATATCCAGCGAAAAAGCCGGGTTGAAAGAACGGTACTGCATTCCTTTTAATCCAGACATGCCTGACCCACGCAGCAAGTGCATGAGCATTGTTTCGCTCTGATCATCCGCCTGATGCGCAACTGCCAGAGCCTGTGCCGAATGCGCCGCCGCGAACTGCATCAAAGACCGATAGCGCAAAATACGCGCCCCTTCTTCGAGAGAGAAATGAGAATTCTGCGCGAATGAACGCACATCGACCCGTTCAATTTCTAAAGGGATTCCCCACTGCCGGCAAACCTCTTTCACTTGTTCCTCATCATGGCCCGCCGTCTCTCGCAGTTGATGATTGACGTGCCCGGCAATAACGGTGTATCCCAGGCGATGCAGCAAATGCAGCAAACACAAACTATCGGGCCCGCCAGAAACGCCCACTACAATTGGTTTCTGTGGGTCGAGAAGGCATTTATCTCTTAAGAGGCAAGAAATCTCGATGAGATCCATAACGCGATTATAGCATTAGCAACAAAGTGTTTCTTAACGGAATTTTTCTTGCAGCTACCCGGCATTTATGCTAGACTTTTTAAGATATAAGAAAAGGTTGAGATGCCAGAAAAGATACTGATCGTCGATGATGATGTAGAAACTCTGCGCCTGGTGGGATTGATGCTGCAGCGTCAGGGGTATGAAATCGTGGCTGCAGATAATGGCAGCCAGGCCATTTCCATGGCCAAGCGAGAGCTCCCGGACCTGGTGGTTTTGGACGTGATGATGCCCGACATGGATGGCTATCAGGTCACCAAAATGCTGCGCAAGATGCCTGAAACCGCGCTGGTACCCATTTTAATGTTCACCGCCAAGAGCCAGGTCGACGACAAAGTCGCCGGCTATGACGCCGGGGTAGATGATTACCTGACCAAGCCAGTTCACCCGGCTGAACTGGTGGCGCACATCAAAGCCCTGCTTTCACGCATCCGCTCTCACCCCGCTGCAGAGCCTGAAAAAGCCAAGAGTTATATGATCGGCGCTATGTCCAGCCGAGGCGGGCTGGGAGTTTCAACGTTCGTCCTGAATCTGGCCAACAGCTATGCTCAATTGAATAAAGGGACCAATGTCGTTGCCGTGGAATTACGCCCCGGTCAGGGAACCTGGGGATTCGATCTGGGTTTCAACAACCCGGAAGGGCTGAATAACCTGCTGCAAAAAAAGCCCAACGAGATCACCCCGGATCTGGTGAACAAAAACCTGGTTGCTACTACTTTCGGTGTCAAAATTCTCATGGCCCCCATTTCGGCAGCCAAAGTAGATTTTGCCACTCTAGGAGATTCACTGGCAGCAATTGTAGCCGCGCTTGCCAAACTGGATGCGGTCATCTTTCTGGATATTGGCACCAACTTTTTGCCAGGGTTTGTGAAAGTCTGTCAATTGCTTGATAACCTGATCCTGCTGACCGAACCACAACTGGTCACGGTGAAGCGCACCAAAGTGCTCTCGGAGCAATTGGAGTCAGCCAATCTGAATGCAGGGAAGGTGATCGATCTGGTACTCTACAACCGGGTTCGCGCAGATGTTCAAATGAACTCGATTCAGGTCACCGAAGAGATGGATGGCATGCCCGTGGCCATCATGGTTCCACCTGCACCCGAACTGGCCAACCAGGCCGCTCAACGGCACCTGCCCATGATCAATTTGCAACCCGATGGGCTGGTGGCACAACAATTCAATCGTTTCTCTGAAATCTTAACCGAACGCGTCGGACAGAAAAAATAAATCCGCTACATCGACCGTGCTCCGCGTCGGCCAAACTGGCGTTCCAACAAATCCACCGAAAGATGGATCATTGTGGGTCGCCCATGCGGGCAAGTCCGCGGGGATAAACAGGCCTCCAGGTCACGGATCAACTGCTTCTGCTCATCTGGAGAAAGTACCTGCCCGCCTTTGACCGCCATTCGTTTACAAATTCGCGCGGCCAGACGTGTCTCGAGTTCATTCGCAAGCGGAGTCTCGTCTTCTTCGAAATCTTCTACCACCACCCTGACCGCTGCCGCCGGATCTTTCCCGATGAACATCTCGGGAATGGCACCGATGCGGAAAGCGTGAGCGCCAAACTCCTCCACCTGAAAGCCTAAATCTGTCAATGCGGGGATGGCCTCGCTTAAAAGGTGCGCGGTAGATGGGGGCAATTCCAGCACGACAGGTTCGAGTAATTGTTGGGAGTGTAAATTGGCTTTTTGTTTCATCATCTTCTCGAACAATACTCGCTCGTGAGCCGCGTGCTGATCGATCAGATAAAGCCCATCCGGGCCTTCGGCGATCAGATAAGTGGCCCCGATCTGACCAATCCAACGTAGCAACGGAATCGATCCGCTGGGCAGAATCGAAGGCGCCGACACGTTTTGAGAATCTGCCGTCTCCACAGAAACAGGGACTTCTCTGGCTCCCCAACCAGCCGGCTGATCCGCAGAAGGCGTTGCCGGCTCATCAAAATTCCAGGCCAGCGGGGTATGAACGAGTGGAGCGGGCTCAGTACGCCAGGTATTGGCATTCATTTGCGGCACCGGGGAATACGCCAACAGCGCCCGCCGGACGGCACGCTGCAAACGGGTAAATATTTCATCCGGGTAACGAAAACGAACTTCCGCTTTGGCCGGATGAACGTTGACATCTACCTGTTCAGGCGGCAAATTCAAAAATAAAATCGCAATCGGGTAACGGCCTACCATCAAAAAAGTCTGATAAGCCCGCATCAGCGCCGTAAGCAAAGTAGAATCCTGCACCCACCGACCGTTGACGAAAAAAGTAATCTCTTTACGATTCGAGCGGGTTTGGGTGATGGGGCTGATGTAGCCGGTAATTTGCATCTCGTCTTCGGCGAAATCCACTTCCAAAAGCTGTTTTCCCAGCTCTACCCCATACAATTGGGTCAAAATTTCACGATGATCGCCATTACCCGCGGTGTGCAGCACCGTTTTCCCTTCCTGGATCAAATGAAAGGATTTTTCCGGGTAAGCCAAAGCATAGCGGGTCACCAGAGCATCAATCTGCTGACGCTCTGTCTGTTCTTTTTTCATAAACTTCAAACGCGCCGGGGTATTATAGAAAAGGTCCTCAACACGAATCACGGTGCCGGCTGGGATGCCTGTATGAGACAGCCCCACCGTCTTGCCGCCATCTACAATGATCTTGCCGCCCTCAGTCTCTTCACGAGTGCGGGAAATCAGCGAAAAATGGGAAACCGAAGCAATCGAAGCTAATGCCTCGCCGCGGAACCCCAGGGTGCGGATGTGAAACAATTCTTCGGCCTGACGCAATTTGCTGGTAGCATGCCGTGCCACCGCCAGTTCAAGCTCATCTTCAGTAATTCCACTGCCATCATCGCTGATCTCGATCAAACGCTGACCAGCACCTTCCACCCGTATCGTGATCCGTTTCGCGCCGGCATCGATGGCATTTTCGAGCAGTTCCTTCACCACAGAAGCGGGGCGCTCCACCACCTCGCCGGCAGCAATTTGAGAGGCAATTTCATCAGGTAAAATTCGGATACTCATACGTCAAATTATATCTTACCCATCGAGTACTTTCCTGTATTTTTACCGAATGAAGGTATACTTTTAGAATGTTTTTTGAGACGATTCTTTTCGACCTGGACGATACGTTATATCCCGCCTCAAGCGGCCTATGGACCGTACTGCAAAGCCGCATCGAATTGTTCATGACGGAGAAGATGCATCTGGCCACTGACCAGGTGCCAGCCCTGCGCGAAGAGCTTTTTCGTAAACATGGCACTACCCTGCGTGGGCTTTCGGAGCTGTATCACATTGATGAACAGGAATTCCTCGATTTTGTTCACAATGTTCCCCTGGCCGATTACATTCAACCCAACCCCCGGCTCAAAGCGTTACTGAGTCAAATGCCCCAGCGCAAAATAATCTTTACCAATGCAGATTCCAACCATGCTACCCGGGTCATCAACGTACTCGAATTGCAGGGCTGTTTTGAGCAAATCATCGACGTTCGTGATATTCACCCCTATTGCAAACCGCAAAATGAAGCTTTTCTAAAAGCACTCGAACTAGCCGCCATTCCCCAGCCTCAGAAATGTTTGATGATCGATGATGCTCCGCGCAACCTGATTGCCGCAAAAGCCCTGGGAATCAGCACCGTCTTAATCGGCAACCACCCCAGCCCCGAACCCTTTGATCATTACATTAACTGCATCGATCAAATCGGAAATGTGCTGCAGGAATCCTGAATTACTCGACCAAAAATTCATTTATGATTAACCAAGGCGTGTTAATGTAAGTGGATATGATATTGTTGCCATTGTAGGAGATCGATATGAATAAAACTGGCAGAAATATATTAGTGATTTTTCTGGCACTTTTTTTGTTAGCCGGTGCCTTTTCTGGGGGATTACTGGTAGGATGGCTGATCCCGGATAAAACCGCGCTCGAAAGCTCTCTGCAAACCAGTTTACTGGCCACGCCCACTTCCAACGCGGAATCCAGCACTTCACAAAGCGTGCAGACTCTGTTCGACCCATTCTGGCAAACCTGGCAGATCGTGCACGACCAATACGTCGACCAGCCGGTAGATGACACCAAGTTGATGCAAGGGGCCATCCGCGGCATGCTGGAATCGTTGGGAGATAAGCACACTTCCTATATGGATCCAGAAGAATACCAGCAAGCAAATGCCTCACTGGCAGGTGAATATGAAGGCATCGGCGCTTACGTAGACGCCACAGGGCAATATTTGACCATTCAAAACCCGATGCCCGATTCCCCAGCGGAAAAGGCCGGCTTGATCCCTGGGGATGAAATCACTAAGGTGGATGGCAAAGACATGACCGGCATCGACCCCAGTATTGTGCTGCAGTCTGTGCTTGGCCCCGCTGGTACCTCGGTAACCCTTACCATCTACCGCCCGGATACAAAAGAGACCTTCGACGTCTCCATCACCCGCGAAAAAATCCAACCTGTGGATGAGCAGGTGACTGGCAAAATGCTCGACAACGATATTGCCTATATCTCTCTGCCAACTTTCGGCGACAAGACCACCGATCAATTGAAAGAAGTGCTGAACACCCTGCTGGCAAACAACCCCAAGGGATTGATCCTTGACCTACGAAATGACGGCGGCGGCTATCTCAAGACAGCCATTGAAGTGGTTTCTCAATTCGTTCCCAGCGGTGTCGTCATGTATGAAGAAGAAGGCAACGGAACCGAGAATACTTACAATGCCATTGCCGGTGGTTTGGCAACGGATATTCCGCTGGTTGTGCTGGTTGACGGTGGAACCGCCTCAGCAGCAGAAATCACCGCCGGCGCCATTCAGGATTATGGCCGAGGCACCTTGGTAGGTGTCACTACTTATGGCAAAGGCTCAGTGCAGAACTGGATCGAGCTCGATAACAGCCAGGGCGCCGTACGTGTGACCATTGCCCGCTGGCTCACCCCGAATCGACGCCAAATCAATGGAGTCGGCCTGACCCCAGATTACTCGGTAGAATACACTGAAGACCAGAAAAAGGCCGGCATTGCTGATCCACAGCTGGCAAAAGCAATCGAATTACTCAGTGAAAGCAAGTAAGTTGTGTTATTATTGGTAGGCAAAATCGATTTATCTGGATTTAATTGACAGTATTTTATGCAGAGGGTATAATCCCCTTTCGCTGATATTTGAACCTGGGAGAGGTAAGTTATGGACTCGAATGTTGTGGCGGATACAGACCGCACAATGGAAATACGACCAAAAACACAATTAAGTGGTAAGGTAACAAAAATCAAACTGGCCGGAGCTGTGGTCGATGTGGGGCTGGGGAAACCAGCCGTTTTGCACATCTCACAGATTGTCGCACCAGATAATGCACCAATCAAACGTGTCGAAGATGTTCTGCAAGAAGGCCAACAAATCGACGTGTGGGTAAAGAAAGTGGTTCGCAAAGACGATGAAGAACGCGTTGAGTTAACCATGATCCGTCCGCTCGATCTGGAATGGCGTGAAATCAAGGTAGGGAACGTAGTCAAAGGCAAAGTGGTTCGGCTGGAGAAATTTGGCGCGTTCGTTGAAATTGGTGCTGAACGACCGGGTCTTATTCATATCAGCGAAATGGCTCATGGCTACGTCAAACAACCTTCGGATGTCGTCAAAGAAGGCGACGAGGTAGAGGTCCAAGTCATTGACGTCAACCGCCGCAAGAAGCAGATCAAATTGAGCATGAAAGCCTTGCAGCCTGAACCCGAGCCAGAAGTCAAAGAGAAAACAAAATTCACTTCTCAACCCCGTCCTGAGGG
Source organism: Anaerolineaceae bacterium (assembly GCA_012797695.1). Lineage (GTDB taxonomy): Bacteria > Chloroflexota > Anaerolineae > Anaerolineales > Anaerolineaceae > UBA6107. The sequence continues at coordinate 11,317 of JAAZOQ010000412.1, forward strand.
TGCTCCCAAACGGGAAAAGAAGACTACCCGCAAACCACGCAACAAGGGTGATGAAGACAACACAGCTTTGCTCGAGTCCATCAATGAGCCGGCAGACGAAAATGAACCGACTTACATGGAAATCGCCATCCGCGAGGCCATGGAAAAAGCCAAGGATCGCAAGAAGAAGGCAGAGGAACGAAAGTCCAAAGCAGTCTCCCAGGAACAGGAAGATTTGCTCTCCCGAACCCTCGAAAACAAAGTTCAGACCAACTAAGCAACCTTAAGCCATCCCTCAACCCAGGGATGGCTTTTCTTTGGGAAAGTTCCGTTTTGTGCTAAACTGAATAAGATTGGACGGTCAGGGAAAATGACGCAAAAGGGAATGTTGAATATCATCAGGTAAATTGTGAGGAGGAGTCGGCAAATCGACCCTCCTCACTTCTTTTAAATTAAGGAGTGATGAATGACAGCCAAATACATTTTCTTTACCGGCGGTGTGGTCAGTTCGGTAGGCAAGGGGGTTACAGCAGCAGCCGTCGGCCGTTTGCTTAAACAACGCGGATTTAAGGTTGCCGTTCAAAAACTGGATCCCTACATCAACGTAGATCCGGGCACAATGAGCCCTTACCAGCACGGAGAAGTTTTTGTGCTGGATGACGGTGCCGAAACCGACCTGGATCTTGGCCATTATGAACGTTTTATTGACATTCGGTTAAATAAAGTCTGCAACATCACTACCGGGCAAGTTTATGCCGAGGTGATCAGCGCTGAACGCCGCGGTGATTTTCTGGGCGGCACCATTCAGGTAATTCCACACATTACCAACGAGATCAAACGCCGTATTGGGCTGGTAGCCAAAACTACCGGGGCAGAGATCATCCTGGTGGAAGTGGGCGGCACCGTAGGGGATATCGAGAGCCTGCCGTTCATCGAAGCACTGCGCCAGCTCCGTTCAGATCTGGGCCGCGAAAACACCGTTTTCGTCCACGTGACCTGGCTGCCCTTCATTAACGCTACCGAAGAGCTGAAGACCAAGCCCACCCAGCATTCGGTGCGTGAATTGCGTTCTTATGGTATCTCCCCTGACGTCATCGTCGCCCGCAGTGATTACCCGGTGGATGAAAGCCTGCGAGAAAAGATCGCCCAATTCTGCGACGTGGAAAAACGCGCCGTGATCCCGATGGTCACCGAACCGATCCTCTACGAGATTCCCCTGCTCCTCGAAAAAGCCCACGTGGCAGATTATTTGATGGAGCGTCTTAAGTTGACCGAACCGCACGCGCCTAACTGGACGGCTTGGGAAACCCTGGTCAAAGAAACCCGGGCCAAGAAACCCAAGGTCTCGATAGCGCTGGTCGGAAAATACGTTGAACTGCACGATGCCTACATCAGTGTACGTGAATCATTAAAACATGCTGCATTAGCGCTCGGCGTCGAGCTTGATCTGAAATGGGTTCATTCTGCCGATCTCGAAAAAGGGCGCTGCATGGACGTGCTGGAAGGGGTCAACGGTATCGTAGTCCCCGGTGGATTCGGCAGCCGGGGTATCGAAGGCAAAATTCTGGCCGCTCACTTTGCCCGTACTCACCAGACCCCTTATCTGGGTCTGTGCCTGGGCATGCAAATGATGGTCATTGAGTTCGGACGATTCGTGTTAGGCACAGACAACGTTAATTCTTCAGAATTCGACCGGTCGACCGCTAACCCGGTGATCGATTTGATGCCCGATCAGCAAGGCATTACCGCCAAAGGCGGTACCATGCGTCTGGGGCTGTATCCGTGTCAGCTGCAGCCGGGCTCAATCGCACGCGATGCCTATGGCACCGACGTAGTCGAAGAGCGCCACCGCCATCGCTTCGAATTCAACAACAATTATCGCCAGCTCTTCAACGAGCATGGCATGGTATTCTCAGGGCTTTCCCCGGATGGGCGTCTGGTAGAGATCGCCGAAATCAAGGATCACCCGTTCATGCTGGGCACGCAATTCCACCCAGAATTTCTCTCTCGCCCCACCCGACCCCATCCCATTTTCGTGGCCTTCATGCGGGCTGCCTGTATCAAAGCCGGGGTCAAATACAATGATCCCCCAGAAGTACTGGAACCATAAGCGTTCCAGGAAGTTTCGTATTATACTAAGGACGATAGAATCGCTTAATAGGCGTTTATGCGCCTGCAATACTAGTCAAAGGATTGGTGAAAATGGATACAGTTATTGAATCAGTAACAGCGCAAGAGATTCTCGATTCCCGCGGTAACCCCACCGTTGAAGTGGAAGTCATCCTCGGGGATGGCTCTTGGGGCCGTGCGGCCGTTCCCTCCGGTGCCTCCACCGGTGTGCACGAAGCTCTGGAGCTTCGTGATGGTGATAAAGGCCGCTACAAGGGCAAGGGAGTACTCAAAGCCGTCGATAACGTCAACAACGAAATCGCAGAAAACCTGCTCGACTGGGATGCCACTGAACAGATGGCCATCGACAAGATGATGATCGACCTGGATGGTACCCCCAATAAATCCCGTCTGGGTGCCAACGCCATCCTCGGCGTTTCACTGGCTGTTGCCAAAGCCGCCGCGAACTCTCTGGGGCTGCCCCTGTATCGTTATCTGGGAGGCGTCTACGCCCACACCCTGCCCGTCCCGATGATGAACATCCTCAACGGCGGTGCTCACACCGCCTGGCAATCCACGGATGCGCAGGAATTTATGGTCATGCCCTTCGGCGCTTCCTCCTTTGCTGAGGGCTTACGCTGGGGTTCTGAAATCTACCACACCCTGAAAGACGTCTTGAAGGCTCGTGGTTACGCTACCCTCGTCGGTGACGAAGGCGGCTATGCCCCCGCGCTGAAAGCCAACAATGAGGCTGTGGAAGTGATCCTCGAAGCCATCGAAAAAGCTGGCTACAAAGCGGGCGAACAGGTTGCCATTGCTCTGGACCCGGCTGCCTCCGAACTCTACGATGAAGAAACCCATCTCTACAATCTGCGCAAAGAAGGCAAGAAGCTGACCGGCGAGCAGATGGTGGAATTCTGGAAGAACTGGCTGCGCCAGTACCCGATCGTTTCTATCGAAGATGGCCTGGCCCAGGATGATTGGGAGAGCTGGAAACTGTTGACCGCAGAAGTAGGCGACAAGGTTCAGATCGTCGGCGACGACCTGCTCGTGACCAATCCTGAGCGCGTCCGCCGCGCCATCAAAGAGAAGGCCTGCAATGCCTTACTCGTCAAAGTGAACCAGATCGGTTCTTTGACCGAAACCATCGAAGCTGTCGAGACCTGCCAGCGCAGCGGTTGGCGCGCCGTCACCTCCCACCGCTCTGGTGAGACCGAAGACGCCACCATTGCCGACATTGCTGTTGCTTTCAACACCGGTCAAATCAAGACTGGTGCCCCTGCCCGCTCTGACCGTGTGGCCAAGTACAATCAGTTGCTGCGCATCGAAGCCGAACTCGGTGACACTGCAAAATATGCTGGTTGGGCTGCCCTTAAGGCACGCGAGTAATTTCTCTGAACGACTGAAAATCCGGAACCTGTTGGTTCCGGATTTTTTATTTCTGGAGAAAAATCAATATTTGCTGAATCGTCTGTTCTTGCTGCTCAGTGCGGCTGATCGTTGCTGTCAAATCGCCATTCTGTGGCCCGTACCAGCCAAATTGAGCATGATTGCCGCCGTGAATTTCGAAGAATTCGGCATCTTGCGGAAGCAGAGACCGGCTGGCTGCAATTTTATCTGGTGTTGCCAGCCCATCGTTGGAAGCCGAAATCGAAAGTACCTTTCCAGAATAACCGGAAAGATCATCACTGGTTGCCGGGTAAGAAGCCAGAAAAATCAGACCGGCGAATTGATCGCGATGCTGATTGAGAAAATGAGCCGCCATTGAGCCTCCAAGCGAATGTCCCCCAATGTACCAGTATTTTATCGTTGGGTAAGTCTGAAGCACCTCAGCGGCCTTCTCAACGCCAAATACAGCCAAATTCAACGGCATACGCGGAATAATTACCAGGATCCCCTGCTGAGCTAACGCATGTGCTAATGGAGCATAAGCCCGATAATCTACACGCCCTCCTGGGTAAAAGATCAACCCGGTGCTGGTCGCCTGGCTTTGGGGAGCAAAGATCAGCCAATCGCCAGTCGTGACTTTTACCTGTTCATCGCTTTGCAAAGCCAGCATGGCTTCAGACATGGGGCGTGCTGGAGTTTCTCCCCACACCACAAAAATCATACTCAGGAGAAAAATAACCGCCGATACTCCAAGAAGTATTTTCTGCCAAAGTTTCATCTTCCACCTCAATGAAGGCAATCTTATTCGATTTTTGAACTTCTTTCAAACTTCGGGGAATAAAACCTTATACAAAGCGATGCTCAATCTCTCACAAGCTGCAGCGCCTGGTCCCAGACCTGATCAAACATAGACATGGTCAAGCGGCCCGTCTGGGTATTCTGGCGGCTGGGATGGTAAGAAGCCAGCAGCCAAAAGTCACGTTCCTGGGCTTTGACGCAGGCCAGATGCGCAAAAGGCTGTTTGGCAAAGTGCAAGCCGCGCTCTTGCAAAATTGACTTCATTTCATCGTAAGCAATTTTGCCTAACGCCACGATCACCTGCAATCGCGGCAAAAGATCAATCTCAGCTTCAAGGTAAGGACGACAGTTGGCCAACTCAGCCGAGGTCGGTTTATTCTGTGGAGGCACACACCGTCCCACCGCGGTAATAAAGAGATGATGCAAAGTCAACCCATCCGTCCGGTCGAGGGCAAAAGGCTGGCTGGCCAGGCCATGCCGATGAAGCGAATCGTAGAGAAATCGACCCGAATCGTCGCCTGTAAACATCCGCCCGGTGCGGTTTGAACCATGTGCCCCGGGGGCCAGTCCCACGATCATGATCTGCGCCTGCGGATCACCAAAACCGGGCACCGGTTTCCCCCAATATTCGCAATCGCGAAAAGCCCGGCGTTTTTCAACCGCCACCTGTTGGCGGTAAGCCACCAGGCGCGGACACTTTTCACAGGCAATGATCTCTTCGTTCAATTCAGTGAAATTCACCGGCATCCCCTCTACAGAATCAACATGGCATCGCCGAAAGAATAGAAGCGGTACTCCCGCCTGACGGCTTCAGTATAGGCATGCAGGATGGTCTCCCGCCCGGCAAAAGCACTGACCAGCATAATCAAGGTTGATTCGGGCAGATGGAAATTCGTCACCATCGCATCCACTACCTTGAACTGGAAACCAGGCAAAATGTAAAGCCGAGTCGGGCCGCTGATCGGGACCACTTCTCCCGCCACCCGACTTTGTGAAGCTGCGGATTCCAGGGTACGCACGCTGGTCGTCCCCACGGCGATCACCCGATGACCTTCTCGATGGGTCTGATTGATTAATTCAGCCATCGCTGGCGTCACTTCGCACCATTCCGAATGGATCTGGTGTTCAGAGGGATCATCCTCAGTGACCGGGGCAAAGGTATCCAGCCCTACGTGCAGCGTTACGCGGGCAATGTGAATCCCCTGCCCCTCGAGTTCCTGCAGCAAACGCGGGGTGAAATGCAGACCAGCTGTAGGTGCCGCAGCGGAGCCAGTCTGAGCCGGATCCGCATACACCGTTTGATAGCGATTGGCATCCTTCAGTCGCTCGTGAATGTAGGGAGGCAAGGGCATTTCCCCTACCTCAGGCAGCAGTTCTTCAAGCGGAGAAGAGAACTGTACCACGCGATGACTGCCTTCCAACTCCTCAATCACGGTAGCTGTTGGCCCGTCTTGAATCAGTGCCTGCGCTCCCACCGGCATTTTTTTGCCGCCCACCAGCACCTCCCAGGTGTCGGGAGTCAGACGCTTGAGCAGCAACAATTCCACTTTGCCGCCGGTCGGCCGGGTGGCCCGGATGCGGGCCGGGATGACCCGCGTCTGGTTAACCACCAGCAAATCCCCGGCATGGAGATAACGGCCAATATCATGGAAGATCGCATCTTCCAGAGTACCTGTCTGGCGATTCAATACCATTAAGCGCGACGAATCGCGTGGTTCTACTGGGGTTTGAGCAATCCGCTCAACCGGAAGGTCATAATGAAAATCTTCAGTTCGCATGATCCTACTCTATTAATCGAGGTTGTTTTTCCTGGACAGGGTACTTCTTACCCAAATGGTCATATGCCTGGCGGGTTGCCACTCGTCCCTGCGAGGTGCGTTCCAGAAAACCAAGCTGCAGCAAATACGGCTCTACCACATCCATGATCGTATCCGGCTCTTCACTGATCGAAGCTGCGATGGTCGATAGCCCCACCGGGCCGCCATTATATTTGTCGATCACCGCTAGCAGCACGCGACGGTCCACATCATCCAGGCCCAGGCCATCCACTGCCAGCAAGTTCAAGGCTTCCATGGCACAATTGCGATCGATGCAGCCATTACCGCGCACCTGAGAAAAATCACGTACCCGGCGCAGTAAGCGTAAGGCAACCCTGGGAGTTCCGCGCGAACGACGGGCGATCTCGGCAATTCCTTCTCCATCTGCCGTTACGTCGATCAATTGAGCTGCCCGACTGATAATCAACTGCATGGCAGGCTGATCGTAATAATCCAAACGATAAACCGCGCCAAAGCGAGCTCGCAGCGGAGAAGTCACCAACGCCAGGCGGGTCGTCGCCCCAATGACCGTAAAACGGGGCAGTTTCAGACGGATGGAACGAGCGGAGGGGCCTTTGCCAATCACAATATCGAGAGCATAATCTTCCATCGCCGGATACAAGATCTCTTCTACTGCCCGCCCCAGGCGGTGAATCTCGTCGATAAACAAGATATCCCCGGCCCGTAAATTGGTCAGGATAGCGGCCAAATCCCCGGCTCGTTCAATGGCAGGGCCAGAGGTGATCTTAATGTTCACCCCCATTTCATTCGCCAGAATATGCGCCAGGGTGGTCTTTCCCAACCCGGGAGGGCCATAGAACAAGACATGATCCAGTGGTTCTCCGCGCTGGCGTGCCGCCGCGATCAAGATCTCCAGGTTTTCCTTCACCTGATTCTGACCAATCAAATCAGCCAGACTGACCGGCCGCAGGGATTGATCGAGACGATCATCCGGCTTGAGATCAGGATCTGTGACTCGTTCTTCTTTGTTCACCATAACCCTGATTATACCCGCAAGTGTCTTTTCACAATCAGCGGGAGAAATATTTTCTGATATTGCCAATTTAGCCATTCAGGCTATAATAGACAAAATTTCAAGGAGCAATTATGCAAAATGTCTATGTTTCCAAACATCCATTGATTGCCCATAAACTGGCAAAATTGCGTGATGTCAACGCAGACCCAAGAGTGTTTCGTGAGCTCGTTCGCGAAATTGCAATTTTATTGGCTTACGAAGCCACCGCAGATATGCAACTGGAACCGACTGAAGTCCAAACCCCATTGGCGAAAACAGTCGGTTCTGTTCTTAAAGACAAGATCGGCCTGGTACCCATTTTGCGCGCCGGGTTGGGAATGGTCGAGGGCTTCTGGGAGCTCATCCCCGGCTGTGAAGTCTGGCACATCGGCATTTATCGTGATGAACACACCCTGAAACCGGTGGAATATTACAACAAGCTGCCCACCGAGCCAACAGTCTCTATGTGCCTCATCCTTGACCCAATGCTGGCCACGGGTGGTTCCGCCACTGCAACCGTGGAAGTACTCAAACGCTGGGGTGTCAAGAAGATCAAGTTCGTTGGTTTGATCGGAGCACCAGAAGGAATTGCTCTGATGAACAAGACCTACCCAGACGTCCCCATTCACCTGGCTGCCATCGATGACCATCTCAATGAGCATGGTTACATCCTCCCGGGTCTGGGAGATGCCGGTGATCGGCAATTCGGCACCGCATAATTTATTGAAAAAGAGGCCTCCAGTTATTGGAGGCCTCTCGTTTTCAAGTAGAAAACTATTTTTTCGCTGCGGTCACAATCGTCACAAAATCAGCCGGCTTCAAACTGGCCCCACCCACCAGGGCGCCATCGATATCCGGTTGTTTGAAATATTCCGCCGCATTGGCAGCAGAGACAGAACCGCCATAGAGAATGCGGATGCTCTGGGCAGCCGCCTCGCCCCAAAGCTGGCTCATTGCCGGGCGGATCGAATCTTTCAGCACAGCATTGGCCCCTTCGGCGGTAGCCGCTTTGCCGGTGCCAATGGCCCAGATCGGTTCATATGCCACCACGATCTTCTCAGCATCCGCGGCAGCTATGCCCGCAAACCCGGCCAGAATCTGGCGGGTGACCACGGCTTTGGTTTCACCAGCATCGTATTCCTTTTCGGTCTCGCCCACGCACACAATCGGGGTCAGACCCATGGCCAGGGCAGCCTTTACCTTTTCATTGACCGTTGCATCGGTTTCAGCAAAATACTGACGGCGCTCAGAATGCCCCAGAATCACGTACTGGCAGAACTCTTTCACCATCTCGGGAGAAACTTCCCCGGTATATGCCCCGGAAGCCTTGAAATGCATATTCTGGGCACCCAGACCAATCTCGGTATTCTTCAGCAGGTCGTGTACCGACGGAAGAGAAGTAAACGGCGGGCAAACGACTCTTTCGACATCCGAAATTCCTTTCAACCCGGGCATCAGTTCATTCACCAGGGCTACTGCCTGAGCGGCAGTCTTGTTCATTTTCCAGTTTCCAGCTACTAAAGGTCGACGCATGATTGCCTCTTGTGAAGTAGATTTTTATAAAGTCGCCAGGACTCTATTTTATCGGTTTATTCGTTCATTATAGACGAAAAATAAAAAGGTGGAGATTTTTTCTCCACCTTCAGATCAGTTCGATAAGCCAGAGGGCGATTGAGCTTTTTGTTTCGAAATCACAATGGCTCGCTCTGCCGATTGGAAGAGGCTGGCACCCGCTACCATGAAAAAGGAGACGGCAGAAATCAACTGCCAGACCGGGAAGGCAAAGTGATGTTCCCGGAAGAGGAAAAGCGATGAGGCTAAAATGTAAGTCCCCATCAGCAGCTCAACCGCAGTGATCGGCGAGATGGGCAATGAGTAGCTGTTTTTGGCCCAATTCTCATGTACGTCCTGGATATTGTATTTGGGAGTCCGTTCAAAAACGCCGCTTTTCGAAGAAAAGCCCGTCAGAATGCCCCAGGTGCAGTTCACCGAAATTCCAATCCCCATCATGGTCAAAAATGGCAAAGTCGCAATACGCTTGAACCAGTTGGGATTGAACTCTGTTTTTGCCAGCGAGTACAAGAAGACCGGTCCCAAAGACCCCAGCATGGTCCAGCCAAACAGGGTCAAAAACTTAGGGATGAGCAATGAAACGGGAAAGGTAAGGATCATCACCAGCAAAGTCGCTGCATAGGGCAAGAAAAGCATGCCCAGGTGAATCACCCCCATGAATTTTGTCCAGAAGGGAATGCGAGCGCGGAGCAATTTCCAAATCAATTTTTTGGAGACCTGGAAATTCCCCTTTACCCAGCGTACCTGCTGTTTCTTAAAGGCATCCATCTGCGCAGGCAACTCTGACATCACCACGATATCCGGAGCATAAACGTACTTCCAACCCGCCATCTCAGTGCGGAAGCTCAGATCGATATCCTCGGTCAAGGTATCGCCCTGCCAGCCACCGGCTTCTTCCACAGCGACCTTACGCCACATCCCGGCCGTGCCATTAAAAGACATAAGCAAACCCGAACCGGCCCGGGCCGTCTGCTCCACCACAAAATGAGCATCCAGAGCCATGCCAATCAGATGGGTGATGAAATTATAGCGATTGTTGAGGTGCCCCCAGCGGGTCTGGACAAAAGCGACCCTCTCGTCCTGGAAGAAAGGCACCACCCGCTTGAGCCAATCGGGCTGAGGTAGAAAATCCGCGTCAAACACGGCCAGAAAATCTCCACTGGCCTGCTGCAGCCCATTCTCAAGCGCACCAGCTTTGAAGCCAGAACGATCATTGCGGTGCAACAATTGAACATTGCATCCCTCTGCTCTGTAGCGGGCCACCAGATTTGCCACTACTTCTTTTGTGGAATCCGTGGAATCATCCAGCACCTGAATCTGCAATTTCTCAGCAGGGTAATCCATGGCGGTCATGGCCTTGAGCAAACGATCGATCATGTAGCGTTCGTTAAAGATCGGCAACTGAATGGTCACTTTGGGCCATTCCTGTTTCATTTCCGGGGTCGGCGTTCCCCAGATTTTTTTGCGGTTGACCAAATAAAGAATGCTCAATACCAGACTATTCAAACTAAACAGAAAAATCAATACCAATGAAATCGAATACAGGACCTTTAAAATTGTTGTGAACACGGCGTAACTCTTCTCTCTCTTGATAACTCGATATACTTCTCATAAACGTTTGGTTATATCGCTGTTTCCTAAGAGCACGATTAATTTCAGGTAAAATTCATCTTTTTCGCTGGCTTTTTAACAGGTTGACGAAGGAATTTATTACGGGTATGATGAATTTGTCAGGCTGACCAGAGGATCGCGAGGCGTCAATGCCTCGAGGAAAGTCCGCGCTCCGCAGAGCAAGCTGCCGGGCAACACCCGGAGTGAGGATTCTACGGAAGAACTTACTGGATCGGGCCACAGAGACATACCGCCCCCATGGGTAAGGGTGAAAAGGTGGTGTAAGAGACCACCGGCGCTGCCGTAATGCAGCGGCCAGGCAACCCCCAGCTGGAGCAAGGTCAAGCAGGGATAAAGTCTGCGGGTTCCCGCAGCGGGAAGCGGCTCGTTTTCTTTTGAATCCCGGGTAGACCGCTTGAGTG
>JAAZOQ010000413.1 GCA_012797695.1 Anaerolineaceae bacterium
ATCCTGCGGGGTGCCACCCACAAACTGGACAATGGCCGGGGCCGCAGCCATGGCAAAACCGCCATAACCTGCCGTCTCCGTGACCGTGCTGTCACCGATATCCGGGTTGGCATCAGCTTCGGTAAAGCCCGGGAAGTACAGTCCCTGGACGATCCCGGCGGGAGCCGTGAACCAGGTATCCGGCATCGCTGAAATGCGGATACCGAAATCCGTACCGTTGCGTGCCATGACAGTCACGATAGAACATCCCTCAATCCCTTCAGCGGGTTCCAGTGCGGCTTTGCCGGCCGGCATGGAAAGATTGAGGAAGAAATGATCGTTCTTGTCGATGAACTCGATCACCTTGGCCAGATTTTCATTATCCTGATTGGTGCGTGCCAGAGCAGGGCCGATCGCGCGCAGGAATAAAGAGGTTGCCGCGCGATTGCGATTATGGCATTCATCGCCCATGTGCAGCGCCTGTGCGATCAAAGCCTTGATATCGATGCCTTCCGGCATGGATTCGAGTGCCCGGTTCAGGGTAGGATAAAGAGATTCTTCCATCCACTTCAAGCGAGCGTAGACATCTGGGCCCATACCGCCGTAACGCAGCACTTTGCCCAACCCCTCGTTTTGGGTGCAGTAAGCCCGATTGCCAAAAGCCTTGTTCTCGATGATGAAAACCGGCATGTGTGGAGAAACCACACCCGCCATCGGGCCGACCGCATGAAAATGATGGCAGGGAGCAAACTCGACCGCGCCAGAAGCAGCCATCTTTTCGGCTTCAGCTTCATCTTTTGCCATGCCTTCATAGATCAAAGCGCCCATCACCGCGCCTTTGGTTGGGCCGCACATGCGTTCCCACGAAATCGGCGGGCCTGCGTGCAGAATCAGATGGTCGTGATAGCCCGGAATGACATTCTTGGCCAACCCCATGCCTACCAGAATCGGGCGGGCTTTCTTGATGCGGGCAACTGCCTCTGCATTGGCCTCATCAATGGTTTTTCCATTCTGAGTGAAGCGCAAATGCTTGATCCCCTCTTTGGGAGGACGCCAGTCGACATCCACTACCGGCACATCCTGCGCTTTCAGCGGTTCGACCATCGACGCCAGCCCTACATTCACGACTTCGATGGGTTTGCCGAATAGATCTTGGATTTTTCTTTCAGCCATTTATCGCATCCTTTCTCAGTCTCAAGGGAATCAGGCAACGATGAACCCTGCCAGGCGCGAAGCCATGGCATTGCTTTTCATCACGTGCACCCCAGCGGACTGCAGAATCTCGGTGGTCCGCGTCAGCCCCTGCGGGTCCTGTTCGGTACCAGTTACTGAGGCCACAAAGATCAATTCGCGGCCGGCATCCCTGGCCAGCTTGGCGGCCTTGCGGATGGCTTCGGTCAATTCAGCGGCCGGGTCGGGATGAGCGCCGTAGCCGATAACCACGTCCAGCATAATGACTGCCACCGTCGGGTCAGCAGCTTCCTGAAGGATGCGGCGCATGCGCAGATCATTGTCGATCATCGGGTGCGGACGGCCCACGGTGAATTCTTCTTCACCCAGATCAACCGCCACGTTCTTTTCGCTGCGCGTGGAATCTTTCATCTGATCGTGTTTATCCAGCGGAGCATTGGAATACACTTTCAGGTTGAATTCATCTCGCCAGATCACCTGGCTTTCATAGCACAGCGTGCCGCCTGAGAACAAAGCGCGTAAATCTTTTTGCCCGGGTTTGAGAACGGATTTGATTTCTTTCGCCAACTGGTGGGCTTCTGCCGTTTCAGCCGCGATCTTTCCTTTAATATCCCCGATCTTGGCACCAGCGAGTTTGGCTGCGACCAGCGCACCTTCTTCGAGCGTACTG
>JAAZOQ010000064.1 GCA_012797695.1 Anaerolineaceae bacterium
CATGCTCTTTATGGGCGATCTGGGCTCCCTGTCTCTTGGGGCCGTTCTCGGGGTGGTGGCTTTGATGACCGGGCAATGGCTCTTGCTGCCCTTGATCGCTGTGATCCCGGTCGCCAATGCTCTCTCGGATATTTTGCAGGTAGGTTATTTCAAACTTACCCACGGCAAGCGTCTTTTCAAGATGGCCCCCCTGCACCACCATTTTGAGCTTTCCGGTTGGAGTGAAACGCAGGTAGTTCAGCGCTTCTGGCTGATCAGTTTGATCGGCGCCATGTTCGGCATTGCTATCGCGCTGGCTTAAGGAGTTGGTTGTGAAAGATTGGTCTGGTCGCCGCATTCTCATTTTGGGAGCCGCTCGTCAGGGTCAGGCTGTGGCACGCTATCTGAACCATCAGGGTGCCCGGGTGATCTTGAACGATAAACGCTCTGCCGCAGAACTGGCTTCTGTGGAAGAGTCGTTTGCCGGCACTCAGGTGGAGTGCGTCTTTGGCGCTCATCCGCTGGATCTGCTTGACCGCGTCGAGCTGGTTTGCCTTTCCGGCGGTATTCCCCTTTCTTTGCCCATCGTGCAGACCGCCGCAGAACGCGGCTTGCCGATTACCAATGATTCGCAGATCTTCATGGAAGCCGTCCAGGCTCCCGTGATTGGCATTACTGGTTCCGCCGGCAAGACCACAACCACAACTCTGGTCGGACGCATGGCCAAGCTGGCCATCACTTCACCCAATGAGGCCTGGATCGGCGGCAACATCGGTCAACCGCTGGTGGAATTTCTCGATGAGATCGCTGCCAGGGATACGGTCATTCTGGAGCTTTCCAGTTTCCAGTTGGAACAGATGACGCTCAGCCCGCACATCAGCGCGGTACTCAACATCACCCCCAACCATCTCGACCGGCACGGCAGCATGACCAATTACATTGCCGCCAAAGCTCACATTCTTACCTTCCAGACCTCTGCTGATATTGCGATTCTCGACCGCGAAGACCCCGGTTCCTGGAATCTGCGTGACGAAGTCAAGGGTCAATTGATTTCCTTCGGCCTCAAACGGCCCCTGGCTGGGCAGGTCGGGACCTACTTCGATGGCAAGAATCTGATGCTGCAAACCAACGATGGCACCGTTAAATTGATGCCGCGTGAAACCATCCTCTTGCGCGGCGAACATAATTTGCTCAACGTCCTGGCTGCCTGTGCCATCGCCTATGCAGCGGGTTTCCCTCTCTCAGCGATGGAAGCCGCGGTCAAAGATTTCAAGGGCGTCGAACATCGTCTCGAGCTCGTCCGCACCTGGCATGGGGCCCAGTGGTACAACGATTCGATCGCTACCGCTCCCGAACGGACAATGGCAGCGCTGCATTCTTTCAGTGAACCCATCATTCTGCTTCTGGGCGGCCGAGATAAAGAATTACCCTGGGAAGATCTCGCTCGCTTGGTCCACAATCGCGTTGATCACGTGATCGTCTTTGGCGAGGCTGCTTTCAAGATTCTGGCCGCTCTCGGTATTCTTTCCCCGGGTGAGCGTCTCACCAGCATTGCCAGCGCCAAAGACTTCGAAGACGCTCTCTATCAGGCAGCCACCATTTGCGAGTCTGGAGATGTCATCCTGCTCTCGCCCGGCTGCACCAGTTTTGATTCTTTCCGTGATTTTGAAGAACGCGGAAACTTCTTCAAGAAATGGGTCAATAACTTGCCATGAACGCTACTAACGCTGTACCTGCCCGGACGAAATCCGTCCGTAATTTCTTCACCGATAACTTCGATCTGCCTCTCGGCATCGCGGTCATTACCCTGTTGGTGATCGGCTTTCTCGAAGTCTATTCGGCAAGCTGGCAGTATCTGGTCAGTCGCAATCTCTCGCAGTATTACACGGTGACCCGTCAAATGGCCTGGGCGTTGTTGGGTACCCTGATCGCCATTTTCTTGACCTTTTTCGACTACCACCGCATTCGCCGCTGGATCGTGGTCATCATGATCGTCACCCTGGCACTGCTTCTGGGAGTATTGGTCTTCGGCAGTTCCGATGCCGGGCCCCAGCGTTCCTTGTTCAATGGCTCCATTCAGCCATCTGAACTGGCTAAACTGGTCATCATCCTCTACCTGTGCTTCTGGTTGTACAGCAAGAAGGACGTGCTCGATCAGTGGAGCTTTGGCCTGATCCCCTTGATGACCATTCTTGGCATCACGGCCGGCTTTATCCTGGCCGAACCGGATGTTTCCGCAGCAGCTACCATCATTTTGCTCGGCGGTATTCTTTTCTTCATCGCCGGCGGCAAGCTGCGCCAGATCCTCACCGTGGTGGTTGTGGCAGGAGTACTCGGTTTTCTGGTAGTCATGGTCTACAAAAGTGCCAAAACTCGCCTCGTAGATTACTGGAATGGTCTGCAAAACCCAGAACACGCTTCTGACCAGGTCAAGTGGTCTCTTGAGGCCATCATCAACGGCGGCGTTTTTGGCGTTGGTATTGGCCGTTCCACTACCAAGTTCATTGGCCTTCCGGTAGCTCAGACCGACTCGATTTTTGCAGTCATCACTGAAGAATTGGGACTGGTTGGGGCTTTCGTGATCGTGGCTCTCTATCTGGTCATCCTCTGGCGTGGATTGGTAATCTCGAATCGCGCCAAAGATGAATTAGGCAAGTGGTTGGCCGCTGGCATCACTTTCTGGATCTTCATCGAAGCGATGATCAACATTGGCACCGTGGTCAACCTGATCCCGGTAGCCGGAAATGCTTTACCTTTCATCAGCGCGGGTGGTTCAAACATGATCACCATGCTGGCAGCAATCGGGATTTTGATGGGCATTGCCCGAAATTCGAAACTGTCGAAATCAGTTTCAGAAGGGAGTTCTCGTGGCCAGGTTGTTGATTTGCGCCGGGGGGACAGGCGGCGGAGTGTATCCGGCCCTGTCAATCTATCAGGCACTCGCTGATCGTATCGACCAGACCCTGTGGGTTGGCGGTATCGGCGGTATGGAAGAAGCTCTCGTGACCCGCGAGAACATCCCCTACCGTTCGATTCCGGCTGCTGGTTTACACGGCGTCGGGCTGCGCAGCATTCCTGGGAACACGCACAAGCTGTTCCAGGGGATCGCCGCTTCCCGCCGCATTCTCCGAGAATTCAAGCCAGATGCGATCCTCTTCACCGGCGGTTACGTCGCCGTGCCAATGGCTCTGGCCGCCCGCGGAATCCCGCAGTTTCTCTTTGTGCCTGATATCGAACCCGGTATGGCCCTCAAAGTGCTCTCACACTTCGCAGCTAAGGTTGCCCTGACCGTGAGTGACTCTTTGAACTACTTCAAAGTCGATGCCCGCTTTGTGGTCACCGGTTATCCGCTGCGCGCCGGATTGAAGAAACTTGATCGCGCTAACGCGCTGCGCCAGATGAATTGCACCGCTGATCGGCCAGTAATTCTGGTCACCGGCGGCAGCAAAGGCGCTCACCTGCTCAATACGGCGATCCTCGATAATTTGCCGGCCCTGCTGGCGGAATATCAGGTGATCCATCTCACCGGAACACTGGATTATCCCGAGATTCAGACAGTAGCCGCCGGTCTGCCGGCCGACCTTTCTGCCCGCTATCATGTTTATCCTTACCTGCACGAAGAAATGTCAGCTGCTTTTTCCTGTGCTGATTTGGCCATCTGCCGCGCCGGGGCTTCGACTCTCGGGGAACTGCCTTACTTCAATGTACCAGCGATTCTGGTTCCCTACCCCTTCGCCTGGCGCTATCAGAAGATCAACGCCGATTTCCTGGTCCGCAATCGGGCAGCCCGCATGATCGAAAACGAGAAACTCTCGGTTGAATTAATACCCGCTCTGCACGAGCTTTTTGCTGGTAAAGGCCAAAATCGCGCTCAAATGTATCTGATGATGCGCAATCTGGAATACGTCTCTGTGGGAGCCGCTGATTATCTGGCCAAACTCGTTCTGGAACTGGCAGATGCGCATCAGGCAAAACAGGAGGGCCGTCAATGATCAGTCTCGATGTCATGCTCTTGATCTTCGTGGTGCTCTTCGCCATCATTGGTGCCATGCGCGGCTGGGCCAAAGAAATGCTGGTTACTTTCAGCGTCATTTTGGCTATGTTTGCCCTGAATGTACTGCAAACTTACGTACCCTTCTTCAAGGACACCTTTGCTGATGGCAGCCCCAAGACGGTCTTCTGGCTGCAGACCATCATCCTCTCGGGTCTGGTTTTCTTTGGCTATCAAACCCCGAAGATTCCGCGCCTGTCTGAAAGCGAGCGCTTTATTCGCCACCTGCTGCAGGATGGCTTGCTCGGCTTCTTCATCGGCGCTTTGAACGGATTCTTGATCTTTGGCTCTCTGTGGTATTACATGCACACAGCCGGTTATCCTTTCTCTTTTGTCTCTGCCCCGGATGCAACCACCCAGGCAGGGCAGGCGGCCTTATCGCTCGTCAAAGTTTTGCCGCCGGTCTGGTTATCCGCCTCTCCTACGATCTACTTCGCAGTGGCGATTGCTTTCATTCTGGTTCTGGTGGTATTTATCTAATGAAACACGTTCATTTGATCGGAATTGGTGGTACTGGGATGTCTTCCATCGCTCGTGTTCTGCTCGAGAAGGGCTACACGGTGACGGGATCTGATCGCGCGCTCTCTGCACTCGCCCTTGATCTCCAGCAGCATGGGGCCCAGGTTTTTGAGGGCCAC
>JAAZOQ010000414.1 GCA_012797695.1 Anaerolineaceae bacterium
CTCGTCGGCTACTCACGGAGCCATCCCTTCCCCATTTACGGATGCGCCGATGGGGACGGAATCATTGTGGAGAACGAGAAAATCGAATTCTACGGGCAAGTAAAGAAAGCCGAAAACGGCACACTGACCTTGATCTAAAAGAGCTGCCTCACGGCAGCTCTTTTCGTCTATTTTTATTCTTTCTTTCTGATCACCAGCTTCACCCCTTCAACGTGATCCACCTCGATTCGGTCCCCCTTATGTACCTCCATCTGTGAATCCAGCAGGCGGGCACTCCACTGCTCGCCGGCCACCTGCACAATCCCGGTGGGGGCAAATGCAGTGACCGCATAGCCCTCCTTGCCTGCCAGCGTTTCACGTCCAGTGGCGATGGGAGCTTTCATGGCCCGAACTGCCAGCAGCACCACCGCGAAGAAGCTCAGCCCCAGGAAAATGCCCATGCCGATCACCAATCCCACCGAAACATTGGCAAACTTGGGAACACGAGCCGAGTTGAAGAGGATCAGTGCCCCGGCGATAAAGGAACCCGTGCCAACGGCTGTCAAAGCCCCGTGAGTAGGCGCCTTGATATCCAGAATGAAGAGCACGATGGCAATTGCCATAAAGATCAGTCCCACATAATTCACCGGCAGCAGGCCCAGCCCGTAAATTGCCAGCGCCAGCAGGACCGCACCAATGAAGCCGGCCACCCAGCCGCCGGGAGAAGAAATCTCGATCAGGATGGCCTGTACCCCTACTGCCAGTAAAACGAAAACAATGTTGGCATTGGTCAGCAAAGCCAGCAGATTTTCGACTGCCGTAATTGGCGTCTCAACTGTCGCCGCCTCAGCAGTGTGCAGGGTCAGCGTTTGACCATTAATGGTCAGCGTATGGCCATCCAACTGCTGCAGCAGATCAGGGAGATCCGCGGCAATGAAGTCGACCAGACCAGCATCATAGGCCTCTTGCGCCGTCGCGGCCCTGGCCTCTTCGATGGCACTTTCAGCCAATGCCACCGCCTGCGGACCGCGGTCCGCGGCCAGCACACGGGCGGTTCCCTTCAAAGCTTCCTTGACCTTGGTATCTTCAGTACTTGAAAGATCCTCGCCCTGGCTGCCCACCGGGCTGGCCGCGCCAATGATCGACTCAGGGTTCATCGCGCTGAGATGCCCGGCCATGACCAGCAAAGTCCCGGCCGATGCCGCCATTGAGCTTTCAGGCGAGACATACATCACCACCGGCACCAGGCTGGTACGGATCATATTAATGAGCTGATTCATGAGATCGATGCTGCCACCGGTCGTATTCAGTTCGACGATCACCGCCTGGGCCTGGTCAGCCTCACCCAGATCCAGAGCGCGCTGCAAGATCTCTTTCCAGATCGGGTTGAGCGGGCCTTCCAGTTTGACCGTCACCACCTCAGGCTTCGGTGAATCCGCGGCTACGGGAAGAACCGAAAACGCTGCCAGCATGGGGATGAGCAGCAGAAAAGTCAGTAAGATCGAATTCAGGATGCGTTTTTTCATTTTCACTCCCTGTGGTCATTATAGCATGCCCCCTCATGGGAAGATTCACCCCCTCTTCGGGTAAATCTCGCCAAATTCTGTGAACTGATGAAAATCAAACAACTTGTTAATATTCTTCTTGTATTGGGGGGGTATCCTATGACAAGTTAGAAAGCAATCTTCGATCTTAAGGAGTTCAACTATGTCAAAAATTATCGGTATCGACCTCGGTACTACCAACTCAGTCGTAGCCGTGATGCAAGGCGGGGACCCAGTAGTGATCAGCACCGCAGAAGGCTCGCGATTGTGCCCATCTGTCGTGGCGTTCAATAAAAATGGAGAGCGCCTGGTTGGCCAGACGGCCAAACGACAGTCCGTGATCAACGCAGAAAACACGATCTTCTCCATCAAGCGGTTCATGGGGCGCCGTTACGACGAAGTCGAGAATGAGCGCAAGATGGTGCCTTATCAGGTGGTCGCCGGCCCAGCCGGGGATGCCCGTGTGCACATTCCGGCTAACAACCGTGATTATTCCCCGCAGGAAATCTCCGCCATGATCCTGGCCAAGTTGAAAACCGACGCAGAAGCCTATCTGGGCGAAACCGTCACCCAGGCAGTCATCACCGTGCCGGCTTACTTCAATGACAGCCAGCGCCAGGCCACCAAAGACGCCGGCCGCATCGCCGGGTTGGAAGTACTGCGTATCATCAATGAACCGACTGCCTCGGCCCTGGCCTATGGTCTGGATAAGAAAAAGAACGAAAAGATCCTGGTCTTCGACCTGGGCGGCGGTACCTTCGATGTTTCCGTCCTCGAAGTCGGGGAAGGTGTCTTCGAAGTCAAATCCACCAGCGGCGATACTCACCTGGGCGGTGACGACTGGGATGAAGTGGTCGTCAACTGGGCAGCCGACGAATTCAAACGCGAACAGGGAATTGACCTGCGCCAGGACCGTCAGGCCCTGCAGCGGCTGCGTGAGGCTTCTGAAAAAGCCAAGATCGAACTCTCGACTGTGATGGAAACAGAGATCAACCTGCCTTACATCACCGCCGATGCCAGCGGCCCGAAACATCTGCAGCTTAAACTGAGCCGTGCCAAATTCGACCAAATGACCGCCGGATTGCTGGAGCGCTGCAAGAAACCGTTCGAGAACGCCCTGCATGATGCCGGATTGAACGCTTCGCAAATCGATGAGCTGGTGCTCGTCGGTGGTTCCAGCCGTATGCCCCAGGTCGTCGATCTGGTGCGCAAGCTGATCAACAAGGAACCCAACAAAGGCGTCAACCCGGATGAGGTAGTGGCCGTTGGAGCCGCCATTCAGGGTGGCGTACTGGGCGGTGAAGTGAAAGACATCCTGCTGCTCGACGTTACCCCGCTGTCACTGGGTGTCGAGACCATGGGTGCCGTGATGACCAAGGTCATTGAACGCAACACCACCATCCCGATCCGCAAGTCGCAGATTTTCTCGACCGCGGACGATAATCAAACCGCCGTGGACATCCACGTGCTGCAGGGCGAACGCCCAATGGCCGCGGATAACATGAGCCTGGGCCGCTTCCGCCTGGAAGGCATCCCGCCTGCGCCGCGCGGCATTCCGCAAGTGGAAGTCACCTTCGACATCGATGCCAACGGCATCCTGAACGTGACCGCCAAAGACAAAGCAACCGGCCGCGAGCAGAAAGTGACCATCACCGCCTCGACCAACCTGCAGAAGAACGACATCGACCGCATGGTGGAAGAAGCGAAAGCTCACGCCGCGGAAGATGAGAAACACAAGGAACTGGCCGAAGTCCGCAATCAGGGTGATAACGCCGCCTACCAGGTAGAAAAAGCCATCAAGGAACAGGGCGACAAACTACCGGCTGACAGCCGCAGCAACCTGACCACCAAGATTCAGGAACTGCGCACCGCCTTGAGCGGAGAAGACCTGGCCCTGATCCGCCGCCTGACCGACGAACTGCAGCAGCAGTACGCCGCGGTCATGCAGCAAGCTGCCGCCCAGAGCGGTCCCCAGGCGGCCGGGCCAGCCGCCGGCAGCAACCCGAATCCGAACCAGAGCAGCGGCTCGAACGACGGCGACGTGGTGGACGGTGAGTTCACCGAGAAGTAAGCCATAAGCGGTCCGCAAGACGAACCGCATACACCCCGGGAGATTTCCTCTCCCGGGGTTTCTCTTATTAAGACACTTACCCAGCACGCACAGCGGATCAAATTGCTGATGGATCTTTTCTTGCCCTGCCTTGGAGCGGCCTTTCTTCAATCATGAGAAAACTTAATATAATTTGCACATTACAAATTTGTAATTGAGGAAGGACATTTTGGGAGTAAGATAGCCAAAGATATTTGCGGGGAAGACTTTATTCATTGCGGGGGAAGAAATGCAGCCATTCAAGAAAGTTATATTCATTGGAACAGCGTTGCTGCTCATTGCCGTCCTGTTCACCACTGCCCAGGCGGACTATCTGGGCCCCAACCGGGTCATCGTCACGTACGAGACACAGTATCACCGTGTACGCTGTAACTATGTAGCCGTTTCTGATCCACCGGGTTCTGGCCCCACTCCCGATTACTGTGGCTGCAACTATACCGTTTTCGTCGGCTATGGCGGTTCGTGCCCAGGCATTGATCTGGGATTGTTTAACTTTGATACCTGTAATTGGACTTCGGCTTGCCGCACGACCGGGATCACTTCTACCAGCTCTTCTTCCAGTACCGAATCCTGCAATTTGGGAGATTCTGCTTGCACTGCGCACGTGATCGAACATCGCACCACCCTGGCCGCCGCCACCGTCAGCGGCGCCATCACCTGCTCCACCCCCGGCCAGAATGGCTGGTGCGTCGGCCCGGCCGTCCTCAACGCCAGCGGCAGTGAACCCCTCAGCGGCTACAGCATCCTCACCCTCGAAGGTACCCGCAATGGCGAAAGCTTTGCCTGCCCCGGGGCCAGCTGCAGCAACGTCCCCCTCAGCGAAGGCAGCAACGACTTCCAGTTCTGGGCCATCTCCAGCTACGGCGACAGCTCCGCCATGGCCAGCGCCAGCGGCAGCGTGGATACCCAGGCCCCCGCCATCAGCGGCAGCCTGAGCGGCACATCGGGCGAGAACGGCTGGTACACCTCCGCCGTCACCCTCAGCGCCGCAGCCACAGACCCCACCCCCGGGTCAGGCATCGCCAGTTTCGAGGTCTCCGCGGATGGAGACGCCTGGCAGCCCTTCAGCGGCAGCCTTACCCTGGGCGACGGCGTACATACCGTCTCCCTGCGTACCGCGGACGCAGCCGGCTGGACGGCCAGCGCCGAGCAGACCTTCTCGGTGGATACCCAGGTCCCGCAATTGAGCGCCGATCTGGCCGGAC
>JAAZOQ010000415.1 GCA_012797695.1 Anaerolineaceae bacterium
CATGACCTACAGCGAAGAAGAATTCCGCACCAAAGTGCGCTGGATCGGCATGTCGATGGTACCGCAGGCGGCCATGAATTCCCTTAACCCGGTCATCAAGGTGGGGGAACAGGTGGCAGAACCGGCACTGATTCACATGGGAGTGACGAAAAAAGAAGCCACGGATCTGGTCAAGAAGATGTTCCAGCACGTAGGGGTCCCGGAAGATTTCATTGACCGCTATCCCTTCGAGCTTTCTGGTGGGATGCGCCAGCGCGTGGCCATTGCTATGGCCCTGGTGACTTCTCCGAACCTGATCATTCTGGATGAACCGACCTCAGCTTTGGATGTGTTGACTCAGGCCAACATTTTCAACGTGCTGAAACGGATCAAGAAAGAATTAGGCACCAGCTTCATTTTGATCACTCACGATATCGCCACCTCGAGCGAGCTGGCAGATGAAGTGGCGGTGATGTATGCGGGTCAAATTGTGGAATCGAACGATGCACATGCCTTCTTTAACGAACCGCTGCATCCTTATTCGCGTAAATTGATGGCGAGCGTTCCGCGTCTGCGTACCGAGAAAGAGCCCGAGTTCATTACCGGGCAACCCCCCAGTTTGCTTGATCTCCCGGCCGGCTGCCGCTTCCGCGATCGCTGCCCAATGCGCTTCGGAAAATGCGATCAGGACCCCCCGATTATTGTGAAAGATGGCCGCACTGTACGCTGCTGGCTGCATGAAAAGGCGGAGGCATAATATGGCTGAGAATAAAAAAGTTTCTGGAAAGAAAGAACCTGCGATGACACCCGCCAATAGTAATGAAGTTGTGTTGTCTGTTCAGGACCTGCACGTTTGGTTCGAGTTACGCCGCTTTGGTTTTGGACACGCCGGTTATGTGCGCGCGGTGGATGGGGTTACCTTCGACCTGCACCGCGGAGAAGCGATCGCCATCGTGGGTGAAAGCGGTTGTGGTAAATCCTCTTTGATGAAGACCATTTTAGGCCTGAATAAACCAACCAAGGGCCAGGTGATTTTCAATGGGAAGGACGTGGCCAATTTAGCTAAAGAGGATAAGGGCTGGTTCCACTCTAAAGTGGGTTACGTACAGCAGGATCCCTATGGCGCGCTGCCTCCCTTCATGGATGTGGAGCACATTTTGGCAGAACCCTTGATTGTGGGCGGCGTCAAAGACAAGGCCGAGATTGCTGAACGAATTCGTAAAAGCATGGAACTGGTGAAGCTCAGCCCGGTCGAAGACTTCTTGACCAAATTCCCGCACATGCTCAGCGGTGGGCAGCAGCAGCGTGTGGTCATTGCCCGCGCAATGATCACACAACCCAAGTTGATCATTGCGGATGAGCCGGTCTCGATGCTGGATGCCTCTGTGCGTGTGGAAATCTTGAAGCTGCTTTCGGGTTTGCAGGAATCGTATGATCTTTCGGTCATGTATATTACCCATGACCTTTCAACAGTGAGTTACTTCTCCAAGCGTATCTTCGTGATGTATGCTGGGCAGGTTGTCGAGAAAGCTCCTGTTCGTGAATTGCTGGGCAACCCACTGCATCCTTACACCTCCGCTTTGCTGGAAGGGACTTCTGACCCGGATGCCAATAATGCCCTCACTTTCAAGCATGTACCACCGGGTGAGCCGCCCAGTCTGGTCAACCCGCCGACGGGCTGCCGCTACCATCCTCGCTGCGAGAAGATGATGGCCGGTTTGTGTGATAAAGAGATCGTTCCTGAATTCACACGCGACAATAATCACCTGGTTTCGTGCTGGTTATATAAATGATTCTGCGCCTGGGTCCAAAACGCATGATGTGGATTGGTCTGGCAATGATGATCTTGGGGATCATCTTCCCGATCTTGATGATTATGCAGGTTTTGGAATCGACCATTTTCTTGAATTTTCTTTCCTTTTTCCTGTCGTTAGCCGGGTTGATCATCGGCATGGCGGGAACGGGGCTTTACGCTGCGATTCACCGCAAGACGAAAAAGGACGAATAAAGGTTCTTCCCATAAGAGAGTCCACTTGCTGGGCTCTCTTTTTTTCGAGATCGATAAAAGCTGAAAGGCTTTGCTTTATAATAAGGATGACTGCGTTCTAGAGCAGTCGCAGGAGAGACTTTATGACCATTCATTCAAAATCGATCTGGAAACCTGCTCTCATCGTCTTGATGCTGGGGGGAATTCTATTGAGTGCGTGTTCCAGTATTCCCGCTCTGAGTCCGGCTACCGCGACTCCAACAACGACTCCTACCCCCACGGCTGTGCCTTTGAAAACACTGGTTGTCTGTCTGGGAGATGAACCCACTTCTCTTTATCTTTATGGCAATGCCTCTCAATCGATGTGGAGTGTACTCGAGAGCCTCTACGATGGTCCTTTCGATACAGTGAATTATCAGCCGCAGGCGGTGATCATGGAAGAAGTGCCCACCCAGGAAAATGGGGATGTGACCCTTCAGTCGGCATCTGTCAGTGCAGGGGATCTGGTTGCCAATACGGAAGGCGACCCGGTTGCCCTGGCGAAAGGCGTGACAGTCTTCCCGGAGGGCTGTACCTCGGCGGATTGTGCCGTGACCTGGGATGGTGAATCTGAACTGAAATTGAGCCAGATGGTGGTGCATTTTAAGATCAAATCGGGAGTTACCTGGTCAGATGGTCAGCC
>JAAZOQ010000416.1 GCA_012797695.1 Anaerolineaceae bacterium
ATCGCTGAGAAAGTCGATGTTGAGTTCACCGCGTTCAGCGGTGATCTGCCGCAGCACGGTCTGGATGCGCGGGCCTTTCTGGTTGGCCAGCCCGGCAATGCGGATAGCCGCGATAACCTGTTCGACTGGGGCATCGCGCACGGCTTCCCAGGTGGGCAGCACACGCTTCAGTTCGTTGAAGGCCAGATCGCGGTTGCGGTCGTTGGTGTTTTGTGACAGGATGGTCGAGACCAGTTCGTCCAACGGCGGCAGCGGATTGCGCCAGGTGGGCACGCCGTAGAATTCCAGTAAGCGGTCTACCGCGGTTTGTGCGTCGAGAGGGCGAAGTGGGGCAGGGCTTTCCATACGTTCAGTCGAGAGAGGCCTCTTCGTTCTGGCCGGTATGCGTGTGGCGGGCCAGGTAATGGGCCAATCCCCAGTGCAGGCGCAGGGTGTAGTGATCCACCTTGTCCGCCGGCACTTCGAAGGATTTCAAAAGGTGGGCGGCAGCTTTATCGATGTCGGCAGGTTCGCTTTTGTCATTCAGCTTTTCCAGTTGTTTCTCGACCTTCTCGAGAAAGCGCAGTTGTTCTTTGACCTGTTCCAGAGTAACCATGCCGCCGCGTCCGGAGACCAGCAAAAAATTGCGGTAATCCGGGCCGCTCAAACGCGCCAGGGTCTCTTTCCAGGTCGGGATGTCTGCGCTGGCCAGGAAGGGTGGGGCAGACGGGACAACGGCATCGCCGAGAAAGACGACTTTTTCTGCCGGCAGGGTGACCCAGATGGCGCCGCAAGCCGGGCCGGGCCGGTAATCCAGCATCATCGGATGGGTGTCCCAGTAGATTTCCAGTCGGTCGCTGAAGGTGATCTCAGGGGGGGCCCAGCGAATCGAGCCAATGCCGTTGTAGAGTTCCCATTCAGCGCCGGTCTCGATGGTCTGGGCTTTGAAGGTGATGGGGCGGTCCTTGAAGACCTGGGCCATTTTTTCATGGCCGACGATCATACATTCGATCTGGCGTGAACCCAGGGTTCGATCGAAATGGGCATCCAGATTGACCAGCAGCCGTTCCACGCCCCCGCTCATGGTGATCAGCTCGGCCCTCCAGGTGCGAATGTCTTCCGGTCGGAAGGGGGCATCGATCTGGATCAGGCCATGCGGCCAGTTGACCGCCCCAAGCGTGACGCCTGGGAAGGATGTTTCAATATAGACATGCGGGGCTATTTCTTGCATTCGGTGGTCTCCTGAATAGGAAAAGGAATATTAGGGGTGCAGGGGAACAGTAAAGATGAATCTGGAACCGCCTTGCGGAATATTTTCCACCCAGATTTTACCACCATGAGCGCGCACTGCGAGTTTGCAAAATGCCAATCCCAACCCTAATCCTTTGGTGGGGGAATTTTGCTTCAGACGGATGAATTTCTCGAAGATCATCTCTTTGGTGTTCTCTGGAATGCCGCTGCCTTCGTCATCTACCCAGATCTCAACGTTTTTGTCTTTCTCCTGGGTGCCAACACGGATGGTCGAGCCATTCGGCGAAAACTTGATGGCGTTCTCGATGAGGTTGACGAGCACTCGCCGGATCATGTCGGCATCGATGGTGATTTGCAGAGATTCTGCGGGGAGTTCAGGGAGGATAACAATCTCTTTATTGTGCGCTGCTGGCTGGATTCCCTCTACCGCTTCACTGATGATGTCATTGACGGCCACCAGTTGTTTGCTGGCGATTTGCTGGCCTGATTCCAGCCGGTTGATGTCGAGCAGACCGTCGATCATGCGCTGCATCCGTTCTGAAGAACGCTTGGCCACTTCAAACACAGATTTCAGTGAATCCGATTCGTTCAGGGGCAGCATTCCCCCCATGATATCCAGGCTGCTGATGATGTTGGCCAGCGGGGAACGCAGGTCGTGGTACAGCATGGCCGAGAGATCATCACGCAGTTGATCGACCTTTTTTTGTTCCTGAATGTCCTTGAAGATCCATTGCAAGTTGACGTTTTTCGCGATGGTGATCTGCGAAACGTGCACTTCGATGGGGATGGTTTCTTCGAGCCCTTTTTGCAGGCTGGCTTCGTAGGTGACGGCACCGTCGGCGGGGATACGTTCGAAGAGAAAGCCAGTTTTTTCGAGGACGGGGTGATGCAGGTCAGTGATGTTCATTTTGAGCAGAGAAATGTGGTCGAAACCAGTAAAATAGCTGGCCTGTTCGTTGGCTTCGAGGATCTTCCCTTGCATGTCGGTGACGAAAATGGGATCGATGCTTTCTTCGAAAAGCCCG
This sequence comes from Anaerolineaceae bacterium, assembly GCA_012797695.1. Lineage (GTDB taxonomy): Bacteria > Chloroflexota > Anaerolineae > Anaerolineales > Anaerolineaceae > UBA6107. Next base: position 2,256 of record JAAZOQ010000416.1, read on the forward strand.
TAGTAACGCTGATGGGCGCTTTCGACGTCCTGATATAGCTCGGCGTTGTAGATGGCAATGCCGGCGATCTCAGTGATGGCTTTTTGCAGGGCAACCTGTTCTTCATTGAAGAAATTCGTGCTCGATTGAACGATGGTCAGCACTCCCACCAGCCGGTCATGTGCGATCACCGGAATGCACAGCGCGGATTTGCCGATCGGGGCGGTTTGCCCGGGCGGTGGGTGCGGCAGCCAGCGTTCGTCCTGCGTGGTGTCGTTGACCAGCGCCAGTTTGTGGTTGCGGATCACCCAGCCGGCCAACCCGGATTGGATGACGTCTTGCATGCCTTCTACGGTGGTCGGCAGCACGGCGCCGTCCGCCAGGATGGCGGCATCGATAGGGTTCCCCTTGCTATCCAGCACGATCAGGCTGGCGTTTTCGGCTCCCATGTTGGTGGTAGACAGGGTGAGTACTCGTTCCAGCACAGTATGCAGGTCCAGCGAGGTAGCCAGTTCTCGGCTAACGCTGAGCAGAATCTCGAGCGACGATAAACCATTTTTCTCTTTCATCATTCCCCTCAAAACAATTCTAACCCTTTGTTCGGATTAAATCTTATTTCTTTTGAAATTGACCATTTAAGCGACGGAAATGCGCAGGTTCGCTCGGTGCAGAACGAACCGTTTTCCAGAGGGTATTCAAGAGAGTACACACAGTGGCTGATGGGCAAAGTATAGCATATCTGAATGGATTAAATGTGAAGAAATGTTCAGGGTTGGGAGGAGCATAAAATGGGCAGGGTGGGTGAGTCATTCGCGTTCAGGGGGAGCCCCAGATAGGGGCTGGGGTCAAGGGTATTGCTGATCTGTAATTCGTTGGTGAAATGG
>JAAZOQ010000417.1 GCA_012797695.1 Anaerolineaceae bacterium
ATCGCTGAGAAAGTCGATGTTGAGTTCACCGCGTTCAGCGGTGATCTGCCGCAGCACGGTCTGGATGCGCGGGCCTTTCTGGTTGGCCAGCCCGGCAATGCGGATAGCCGCGATAACCTGTTCGACTGGGGCATCGCGCACAGCTTCCCAGGTGGGCAGCACACGCTTCAGTTCGTTGAACGCCAGATCGCGGTTGCGGTCGTTGGTGTTTTGTGACAGGATGGTCGAGACCAGTTCGTCCAGCGGCGGCAACGGATTGCGCCAGGTGGGCACGCCGTAGAATTCCAGTAAGCGGTCTACCGCGGTTTGTGCGTCGAGAGGGCGAAGTGGGGCAGGGCTTTCCATACGTTCAGTCGAGAGAGGCTTCTTCGTTCTGCCCGGCATGCGTGTGACGGGCCAGGTAATGGGCTAATCCCCAGTGCAGGCGCAGGGTATAGTGATCCACCTTGTCTGCCGGCACCTCGAAAGATTTCAAAAGATGGGCGGCAGCTTTATCGATGTCGGCGGGTTCGCTTTTATCATTCAGTTTTTCCAGTTGTTTCTCAACTTTCTCGAGAAAGCGCAGTTGTTCTTTGACCTGTTCCAGGGTAACCATGCCGCCGCGTCCGGAGACAAGCAGAAAATTGCGGTAATCCGGGCCGCTCAAACGCGCCAGGGTTTCTTTCCAGGTGGGAATGTCTGCGCTGGCCAGGAAGGGCGGGGCAGACGGGACGACGGCATCGCCGAGAAAGACGACTTTTTCTGCCGGCAGGGTGACCCAGATGGCACCGCAGGCCGGGCCGGGACGGTAGTCCAGCATCATCGGGTGGGTATCCCAGTAGATTTCCAGACGGTCGCTGAAAGTGATCTCAGGGGGTGCCCAGCGAATCGAGCCAATACCATTGTAGAGTTCCCAATCGGCACCGGTCTCGATGGTCTGAGCCTTGAAGGTGATGGGGCGGTCCTTGAAGACCTGGGCCATTTTTTCATGGCCGACGATCATACATTCGATCTGCCGTGAACCCAAAGTTCGATCGAAATGCGCATCCAGATTGACAAGCAGCCGTTCCACGCCCCCGCTCATGGTGATCAGCTCGGCCCTCCAGGTGCGAATGTCTTCCGGTCGGAAGGGGGCATCGATCTGGATCAGGCCGTGCGGCCAGTTGATTGCCCCAAGCGTGACGCCTGGAAAGGATGTTTCAATATATACATGCGGGGCTATTTCTTGCATTCGGTGGTCTCCTGAATAGGAAAAGGAATATTAGAGGTGCAGGGGAACAGTAAAGATGAATCTGGAACCGCCTTGCGGAATATTTTCCACCCAGATTTTACCACCATGAGCGCGCACTGCAAGTTTGCAAAATGCTAATCCCAACCCCAGTCCTTTGGTGGGAGAATTTTGCTTCAGGCGGATGAATTTTTCGAAGATCATCTCTTTGGTATTATCCGGGATGCCGCTGCCTTCGTCATCTACCCAGATCTCAACGTTTTTATCTTTCTCCTGGGTACCTACGCGGATGGTCGAGCCATTCGGCGAAAACTTGATGGCGTTCTCGATGAGGTTGATGAGCACTCGCCGGATCATGTCGGCATCGATGGTGATTTTCAGAGATTCCGCGGGGAGTTCAGGCAGGATAACGATCTCTTTATTGTGCGCTGCCGGCTGGATTCCCTCCACCGCTTCACTGATGATGTCATTGACCGACACCAGTTGTTTGTTGGCGATCTGTTGGCCTGATTCCAGCCGATTGATGTCAAGCAGGCCGTCGATCATGCGCTGCATCCGTTCTGAAGAACGCTTGGCTACTTCAAAAACGGATTTCAGAGAATCCGATTCGTTCAGGGGCAGCATTCCGCCCATGATGTCCAGGCTGCTGATGATATTGGCCAGTGGGGAACGCAGGTCGTGGTACAGCATGGCCGAAAGATCATCGCGCAGTTGATCGACCTTTTTTTGTTCCTGAATGTCTTTGAAGATCCACTGCAAATTGACGTTCTTGGCAATGATGATCTGCGAAACGTGCACTTCGATGGGGATGGTTTCTTCGAGCCCTTTTTGCAGGCTGGCTTCGTAGGTGACGGCACCGTCGGCCGGGATGCGCTCGAAAAGGAAACCGGTTTTTTCGAGGACGGGGTTATGCAGGTCAGTGATGTTCATTTTGAGCAGAGAGATGTGGTCAAAGCCGGTAAAATGACTGGCCTGTTCGTTGGCTTCGAGGATCTTCCCCTGCATGTCGGTGACAAATATGGGATCGATGCTTTCTTCGAAAAGCCCGTAGTAACGCTGGTGGGCACTTTCGACGTCCTGATATAGCTCAGCGTTGTAGATGGCAATGCCGGCGATCTCAGTGATGGCTTTTTGCAGGGCAACTTGTTCTTCATTGAAGAAATTTGTGCTCGATTGGACGATGGTCAGCACTCCCACCAGCCGGTCATGTGCAATCACCGGAATGCACAGCGCGGATTTGCCAATTGGGGCAGTTTGCCCGGGCGGCGGATGCGGCAGCCAGCGTTCATCCTGCGTGGTGTCGTTGACCAGCGCCAGTTTGTGGTTGCGGATCACCCAGCCGGCCAAACCGGATTGGATGACATCTTGCATGCCTTCCACGGTGGTGGGCAGCACGGTGCCGTCCGCCAGGATGGCGGCATCAATGGGGTTCCCTTTGCTATCCAGCACGATCAGGCTGGCATTTTCGGCTCCCATGTTGGCAGTAGACAGGGAAAGTACCCGTTCCAGCACAGTATGCAGATCCAGCGAAGTAGCCAGTTCTCGGCTGACGCTGAGCAGAATCTCGAGCGACGATAAACCATTTTTTTCTTTCATCATTCCCCTCAAAACAATTCTAACCCTTTGCTCGGATTAAATCCGATTCTTTTTTGAATCCGGCCATTTGAGCAACGGAAAACGTCCAGGTTCGCTCGGTGCAGATCAGAACCGTTTTCCAGAGGGTATGCAACGTACACATCGTGGCTGATGGGCAAAGTATAGCATATCTGGATGGATTAAATGTGAAGAAATGTTCAGGGTTGGGAGGAGCATAAAATGGGCAGGGTGGGTGAGTCATTCGCGTTCAGGGGGAGCCCCAGATAGGGGCTGGGGTCAAGGGTATTGCTGATCTGTAATTCGTTGGTGAAATGG
>JAAZOQ010000418.1 GCA_012797695.1 Anaerolineaceae bacterium
ATGGGCTATATCTTAATCGTCGGAGTGCACAAGACGTATGGACAATCAAGAATCAAATCTCGAGCAGGGGACAGCTTCCGAGAATAACCAGGTAGACAACAACGAAATGGCCTCATTGCTTGCCGCGGAAGGAACCGGCATTGAATTTCCCCAGGCGGGTGAAATTCGGCAAGGCATGATCGCCAGCATTACTCCGGGACAAATTCTGGTCAGTGTTGGAGCGAAGTCCGAAGGTGTCATCAGTGGTAAAGAATATGAAATGATTCCGCCCGCGGAATTAGCTGAGCTGAAAATCGGGCAGGAAATTCCGGTATACGTGATCAACCCAGAAGATCAGAACGGTAACCTCGTTTTGTCCTATACTCGTGCTCGTGAAGAAGAAGGCTGGCAGATCGTCGAGAAGATGCTCACCAGCAAAGAAAGCTATCACAGCTCGATCATTGGGTTCAACAAAGGCGGTTTGATCGTCCCGGTGGGCGGTCTGCGCGGATTCGTCCCTGCCTCCCAAATCAGCTTATCCCGCCGTTCCGAAATGACCGGCGATACCCCCGAGCAGCGCTGGAGCAAGATGGTCGGGCAGCCAGTGGATGTGTGCGTCATCGAGATCGACCGCGAACGCCGCCGCCTGATCCTGTCTGAACGGCAGGCCAGCACCGAAACCCGTGAGAGCATCAAAGAACGCGTCATCGATGAACTCAAAGAGGGCGAAATCCGTACCGGCCGGGTCACCAGCCTGGCTGATTTCGGCGCTTTCGTCAACATCAACGGTGCCGATGGTCTGGTTCACCTTTCCGAAATTTCTTGGGACCACATTCAGCATCCTGGCGATGCCTTGAAAGTGGGTCAGGAAGTCAAAGTCAAGGTGATCAGCATCGACCGCGAAAAGAAACGCATCGGCCTCTCCATCCGCCAGTTGCTCCCCAACCCGTGGGATGAAAAAGCTGCCAACTTCCAGGTGGGCCAGCTCGTGGAAGGCACCATCACCCGTCTGACCAAATTCGGCGCTTTCGCCAAACTGGCTGACGACGTGGAAGGCCTGATCCACATCTCGGAGATCAGTGAGAAACGCATCGAGCACCCGAAAGAGGTCTTGAAAGAGGGCGATACCGTGACCCTGCGCATCATCAAGATCGATCCCGAGAATCACCGCATTGGCCTGAGCGTCCGCCGTGTCGATTCCATGGCTTATGCTGACATGGACTGGCAGAGTCTGGAAGAAGATCTCTTCAGCGTGGATGACGAAGACGAAAAAAAAGAAGACAAAAAATCTTCTAAGTAAGTGAGTTCATTAACAGGAGCGCGCCAGGCATGGTGCGCTCTTTTTTTATCGAGGAGCCATGAATTACATCATCGATGCCCATGAAGATATTGCCTGCAGCGCCCTCTCTTTTCACCGCGATCTGTGCCTTTCGGCGGCAGAGACCCGGCAACGCGAAAAAGGCAGCCTGTATCCGGTCTGGAATCACGGAGAAACTACCCTGGGATGGCCCGATTATCAGCGTGGAAAAATTGCTGTCATCTTCGCCACCCTGTTCTCAGCCCCGGCGGCCTACAGC
>JAAZOQ010000419.1 GCA_012797695.1 Anaerolineaceae bacterium
ATTGAACTTCCCGGCCGCAAAATGGCCTTTATCCATCCCAAGAGCACCGGTGGCGTGCTGATCGAGCTTTACGAAATTATTAAGTGATCTCGGAGCCCCAGAAAATGAAAACCAGATACTTTCTCAAGTATCTGGTTTTTTGTATTTTCAGAAGTTACTATTTTGTTTGATCAGAATGCAGCGCACGTTCGGCCCGGTTCTGTAAAAAAGCACGCAGCCCTACCGCCCGTTCGGTGCCATTCTTCAGCCGTTCCAAATTGGGTCTCAGAGTATATAAGACAATGAACAAAGTGGCCGCGCCATAAAACAGATACTCCCAGGGGCCGGTGCCCTGCAAAGCATTGAAGAAGAAAATGACCAGTGAAAAGAAAGCAATGCTGATCGTAGTCAAAGAGGCGTAGCCAATCCCCAGATAGACCACCAGCACGAGCGGCAAAATAATCAAAACTGCCACTGGCCAGAGAGCAATTACGCCGCCAAAAGTGGTAGCCCCGCCGGCACCGCCGCGTAAACGGATCCGCCCATTTTCGCCGCGTTCGACGAGAAAGATCGAGAAGATCTGCCCCACCACGGCCAAGACCACGGCCAGTACTTTCATCCAGATGCTTGCCGGCATCATGGCATGGGCAATGGCTGCCACAGCGATTCCCTTACTGGCATCCAGGATAGCGGTAAAGATACCCGCCAGCGGACCCGCAGCACGCACAGTATTCGTAGTACCTACACGGCCGCTGCCCACGGTGCGCACGTCGATCCCTTTGAAGATTCTGACAATCAGATACCCCACCGGGATTGCACCGATCAAATAGGAAATCACCAATACGAATAAGATTTTGGTAGCCATTTCTCCTCCGAACTTAACAGATATAACCCTTCTGAAGTCAAAAAGGTACGTCAGCTCCTTGCAAATCGATTACAAAATGACAGATAGGAAAAGAAAACCAGCAAAAATCAACGTGGGACGCAGCCATTGGTGGGCAAGTTCTCCGCTTTCTTCCACAGCCACCGCCAACTCGATCATGGCAAAAACTGCTCCCAGCAAGATCAGCCCAAACATGATTGGCTGAATAGGTAAATAAAACAGGCACAAGGCCAGCTGGCTGACGATCACCGTGATTCCAGCGATCCAGTGCAGCGGCCACTTTCCCATCAATCGCAAGTTAAGGATTCGAGCACTTACCAACGCCGTGGCGGGGATCACCGCGCTCAGAACGGCGTACAGACGTAGCCCGGCCCCGCGCACAGTGATCGCCAGGATCAGGAACAGCGCCAACGCCAACACCGTCAGGCTCATGGAAGCAAATGGATAGAGAGAATCACCAGTGCCCACGGAAATGTACTCGGCCACCAGAGCCACCACAAACAGGGCTCCGCCCATGGCAAAGATCACCCACCAGGCAGCGCTGACCGCAATTTCATTCAAAGGCACTCCAATGACCAAAGCCGTCAGAGAGGGCAGCAGCCAGTGATGCCAGCGTGGACCTTCACCCAGGGCAGGGTGATCCGCAATCACCCAATCGCTGCCGGCAGCGGCCATCCCGGCAACCAGCAAAGAGATCACCGTGAAAAAGTTGATCTCTGCCACAAACAGGAAACCCGGCAGCTGCAGCGAAATCGTATTTTGCGGGAAATGCACAAACGCGGCAGATGCATAGGCCAGCAAAATCATTGCCGTGACCACACTCAAGCGCGTTTGATCTGGGAATACGTGTCTTTCGTTCATCCATTTTATTCTACACTTAGCGCCCGGTTTAGGCGAGGGCAGCTTTTTGCTCCATACCAGCAGCATTTTCACCCTTTTGGGTCAGGAATAGAACGCATGTATTATGGTAAAATTACTAATCGTATGAATACGCCTCCTACTATTACCGAATCTCAACCACCCAGGCTGTTCCCTACCCTGGTGAGCGGTTTTAATACTGTCGCCAACAACATCTGGCTGATCGCAATCCCTGTGGTGCTGGATGGGGCTCTCTGGTTGGGTCCCAAGCTGCGGCTGGATCAGTTGATCCTGCCCCAATTAAGTCTGCTGTCGAAGAGCTTGCTTCAGGCACAGGGAGCTGACTTTCAAAGCACGCTTGATTCAATGCAAAAGATGTGGGTACAATTCTTCACCCACTTCAATCTGGCCACGCTGATCCGTACTTTTCCCATCGGAGTGCCGACTTTTCTCTCGCGTGAAACCGTGGTGGATTCCCCGATCACCAATACCCCGCAATACCAGGTTCCTTCATTGGGAAATGCCTTCTTGATCTTGCTGGCCCTCGTCATCATCGGTTTCTTTCTGGGCAGTCTGTACTTCAATTCTCTGGCACAGGCCACCGCCAAGTCGAAAGAAAAGGTCAATTTCGAAAAACTTTTGTTCCAGTTTGGTCAATCGATTGCCATGGCCCTGATCCTGCTGGTGGTGGTCATGATTCTGGCCTTCCCGGCCATGATGCTGCTTTCGGCCATTTTATTTATCAACGTTCAACTGGCTGATTTCGCTCTGCTGTTAGGAATTTTTGCCGTTCTCTGGTTAGTCATGCCATTGGTCTTTTCACCGCATGGCATTTTCGTCATCAATCAGAAAGCTTTTCCTTCCATGATGCTCAGCATGCGCATGATCCGCTATTTCCTCCCTGGAACTGGGATGTTCGTGATCACCGCGGCTGTCATCAGTGAAGGGCTGAACATGGTCTGGTCGATTCCGGACGCCACTTCTTGGCTTCTGACGATCAGCATCTTTGGTCATGCTTTTATCGTTACTGCCTTACTGGCAGCCAGTTTCATCTATTATCGCGAGGGGCTGCGTTGGATGCAGGAAACGATCCAGCATATGTCCACGCCGATGAGCAAGCCCGTGTAAATGGAGGCCCCTTTTGGTACAACCCGTTGAATCCTCTTATGGTGCAAAAGATATTCAGGTACTTGAAGGTCTTGAGGCCGTTCGCCGCCGCCCTGGCATGTACGTGGGCGGGACTGACCTGAAAGCGCTTCACCACCTCGTTTATGAGGTGGTCGATAACTCGATCGATGAAGCCCTGGCTGGGGTATGTAATCGCATCGAGGTTACCATCCACCCCGACAGCAGCCTGACCGTTTCAGATAATGGCCGCGGTATTCCGGTGGATATTCACCCCGAGAAAAAGAAATCCGCACTGGAAGTCGTCATGACCGTCCTTCATGCCGGCGGCAAATTCGGACACAACAGCTATAAGGTTTCCGGCGGTTTGCACGGCGTCGGTGTTTCTGCAGTGAACGCTCTTTCTGAGTGGTGTGAAGTCCGCGTCTATCGTGACGGTAAGATTTATTTCCAGCGCTATGAACGCGGTATTCCCCAGGAACCGGTCAAGGAGATCGGCGAATGTGATCCCGCTCGCACCGGCACCACCACCACCTTCCGTTTCGACCGCGAACTCTTCAAGGGCGATCTGGATTTCAACTTCAACACGCTGGTACAGCGCTTCCGCGAAATGGCATTCGTTACCCGAAACGTGCTGATCAAACTCGTGGACGAGCGCCCGCCGGAACACGAAGCCTCCTTCCTCTTCGAAGGCGGCATCGTTTCCTTTGTCCGCTATTTGGACCGCAACCGCGAGGTACTGCATCCCGTTTTCTATGTGGAAAAGGAAGTCGAAAATATCGGCATCGAAGCTGCCGTGCAGTTTACCGATGCTTATAATGAATCGATCTTTTCCTTCGCCAATACGATCAATACCATCGATGGTGGTACTCACCTGACCGGCTTACGCACAGCCATCACCCGCGTCATCAATGATTACGCCCGCAAGGCCAATCTGCTCAAAGAGAGCGATCCCAACTTCACCGGGGATGATACCCGCGAAGGCATGACCGCAATCGTCAGCATCAAGCACCCTGATCCGCAATTCGAAAGCCAGACCAAGGTCAAATTGATGAATCCTGAAGTGCAGACCTACGTGCAGCAGATCGTGGGAGAAGCCTTTGGTCAATTTCTTGAAGAAAATCCGGCCGCCGGGAAAGCCATTGTTTCGAAATGCCTTACTTCGGCCCGCGCCCGCGACGCCGCCCGCAAAGCCCGTGATCTGGTCATCCGCAAATCTGCGCTTGAAAGCATGACCCTGCCCGGAAAACTGGCCGATTGCTCTGACCGAGACAGCAGCAAATCTGAAATGTACATCGTCGAAGGTGATTCGGCAGGTGGATCAGCCAAACAAGGTCGTGATCGCCACTTCCAGGCAATCCTGCCCCTGCGCGGTAAGATTTTGAACACAGAACGCGCCCGCCTGGATAAGATCCTCTCCAATGAAGAGATCAAGGCCATTATCTCCGCTCTGGGCACCGGCATCGGCGATAACTTCGACATCAAGAACCTGCGCTACGGCCGTGTCATCATCATGACCGATGCGGATGTCGATGGCAGCCACATTCGTACCCTGTTGCTCACCTTCTTTTTCCGCTACATGCCGAAACTGATCGAGGAAGGCCACGTTTACATTGCCCAGCCGCCTCTGTATCGCATCAGCCACAAAGGCAATCACAAATACGTGTACACTGACGTCGAAAAAGATGCTTATCTCAAAGAACTGGGTGCCGTGGCAGAAAAAGCCGAGATTCAACGCTACAAAGGTCTGGGTGAAATGAACCCCACCCAGTTGTGGGATACTACAATGAACCCTGAAACCCGCACCATGCTTGTTGTTTCCATCGAAGACGCGGCCGCTGCGGATCGCACCTTCGATATGCTCATGGGCAGTGCTGTTCCTCCGCGCACCCGCTTCATTGTCACTCACGCTCATGCAGTGAGAAATCTGGATATCTGATCTCCAGAACACGAAAGTTCAGGCGGCAGTCTAAAAACAGACTGCCGCTTTTTCATTGAGAAGAGAGCACAAACTTTTCTCATTTTTCTGTCTTTTCCTCTGGTAAACTTGGGGAATGAGCTACTTCTTTGATACCTTTCTGCAGGTGCTCCTGCTTGCACTGCCTCTGCTCGCCCTGTACTGGCTGATCACGATCCTGCATCGTCGCCAATCCGGGCAGCGGATCAACTGGCTGCGTCTGGTATTGACCACCGTGTTGTACGTGGATGTGTTTTACATTCTCTGGAACACGGTTTCTCTTGAAATTCTTTTTCATCCACTGACTTTTGTCGGAAATATCAACCTGGTACCCTTCATTGGCATCTATAAGATGGTCAAAGCCATCATTCAGAGCGAGAACATCTGGTCGATCATCAATCTCTTTGGCAACATCTTCCTCTTTACTCCCCTCGGATTGCTGGCAGCCTTGCTCTATCCGAAAATGCGGCGCTTCTGGAAAACTTTGCTGTTGGGCTTTGCCTTCTCATTATTGATCGAGACCTGGCAGCTCTTTTTGCCGCGTTCTTTCGACGTAGACGACCTGATCCTCAACATCTTTGGCACCGCCATTGGTTATTTGCTTTTTATGCTCGTCAGAAGGCTCTTGCCCAAGCTGACACTGAAAATCAATCGATAGAGGCCAGCGAGAAAACTCGCTGGCCCTTTTCTTTATTCTCCAATAGTGCTGGATTCCTGGAGAGAGACTTCTGCACCCTGTTCGGCCGCAGAAAATTCCTCCAAAATCGACTGCCAGCTAAATAGCTGGCTGAATACGGTGGTCAGATCGGCAGCGCTCACCGGCAAGATCCCCATATCTTTCAATTTTGCCTGCTGGTGAGGCTCATCACGCGCCGAGGATTCATACAACGCCAGCAAATTTCCCGGTGAATCATCCGCTGCAATGCGGTTGATCGATATCTTTCCGCACGCGGTACATTCGTGGATGATCATCAGTTCACCAGTGGTTTCGCTGGAATATTTCTTAGGGGAATGTTTCAGCGTCAAACCAATTGGGCGCATTCGCGCGCGGCATTCCGCTTTGCGATCACCGGCTTTGTACAGATCAACATGCAGTGACCACAAACAATTTGGGCAATGATTGCGATTATTGACGCCAGAATACTCCCGGCTGCAATTCACCAGCATTCCGCAATGAGCACATCGGAAGGCTGTTTCGGTATCATATTCTTTTTGCTTTCGTTTCTTCTCTCGTCTTTCCTCTGTTCTATGGTTTTTTAAACGATCTTTCTTCTTGTCATGACGACACGGATATTCAAGTGTGTAATTCTTCTTCATTGGGCCCTTAAGCAAAAATCAGCCATGGGAATCCCATGGCTGACCGGAACAAACGGCTCGGACATTAACAATCCAGCAATTCTGGCATTGATTGCAGCAACGAATTGTTAAATAAACAACCACGGGGAAAGTGAGGCACCCGTGGTTGGCTTGTTTTCAGACAAACAAAACCTAACCCTTACGGGCGCAAACACCATCCATTTCTGCTTACAATGACCGAGACAAACGAATTAAACACACACACTCCTGTGAAAATGACTTACTTATTATTTTTATCATAACCAGGCACAGTGGTCAATATCTGGCTTAAGACATCTTTTCCACTTTTTCCAGTTGATGGTGCAGTACCAGATAATCCTTCAGGAATTGCCCGGTGTAAGAATTGCCCGCCTGACAAATTTCGCTGGGGGTACCTGTGGCTATGAGTTCCCCACCCATATCCCCACCCTCCGGGCCAAGATCGATGATCGTATCCGCCACCTTGATGATATCGAGGTTGTGCTCGATGATAAGCACGGAATTTCCCGAATCGACCAGTTTCTGCAGAACGTCGATCAGCATGTGCACGTCCGCGGCATGCAGCCCCACCGAGGGTTCATCCAGTACGTAAAGGGTGCGTCCGGTAGCTCGCCGCGATAGTTCACGTGCCAGCTTGACCCGCTGCGCCTCGCCGCCAGAAAGTGTCGTTGCCGGCTGCCCGATGCGGATATAGCCCAGGCCAACTTCCTGCAGGGTTTTCAGCTTGTTATAGATCGCCGGGATATTCTCGAACATCTCCAGCCCTGATTCGACCGTGGTATCCAGCACTTCCGCTATCGATAATCCCTTGAATTTCACCTGCAGCGTCTCACGGTTAAAACGAGCTCCGTGACAAACATCACAGGGCACGTACACGTCTGGCAGGAACTGCATCTCGATGCGTAGCTGTCCCTGCCCCTGACAGGCTTCACACCGCCCGCCATGAACGTTGAACGAGAAACGGCCAGACTTGTACCCC
>JAAZOQ010000065.1 GCA_012797695.1 Anaerolineaceae bacterium
ACATTACCTTTCATTAGTTACGGCGGCAGTTCTTTGGTATCGCTGTTGATCGGTATTGGAATGGTAGAGAGCGTCGTTGCACGCAGAAAATTGATCCAAGATTAGAGGAAATCATATGCCGGATTCATTAAAACCTGTACGCGTTCGTTTTGCACCGTCTCCCACAGGGCACATGCATCTGGGGAGTGCTCGTACTGCCTTATACGATTATTTATTAGCCAAACAGACCCACGGTCAATTTATCCTGCGAATTGAAGACACGGATGTAAAACGCTACGTTCCAGGTGCGGAAGAAGAGTTGATGGAAGGCCTGCGCTGGTTGGGCCTGGAATGGGATGAAGGCCCGGACAAGGGTGGCCCTTATGGCCCTTACCGTCAGAGCGAGCGCAAAGAGATCTACCAGAAATATGCACAGCAGTTGGTGGACGAGGGCAAGGCGTTTTATTGCTTTTGTACCCCGGAGCATCTATCCCGGGTACGTGAAGATCAACAGCGCCGCAAGATTCCTCCGCATTATGATGGCACCTGCCGTAATTTAAGCCGTGAAGAAGCAGAAGAACGCATCAAAAACGGCGAGAAATACGTTATCCGCTTCAAAACGCCCAAAGAAGGGGCCACTACCGTTCACGATCATTTGCGTGGCGATATTACCGTCGAGAATCATACTCTGGATGATTACATTCTTGTCAAATCTGATGGTTGGGCTTTGTATCATTTGGCGGCCATGGTAGATGATCACCTGATGAAGATCACCCATGTCATTCGCGGTTCGGAATGGCTGCCGACATTCCCTTTGCACGCGATGCTTTATCGTGCTTTTGGCTGGGAGGAGCCTGTCTGGGTTCATCTTTCCGTATTCCTGAAGCCGAGCGGCAAAGGGAAAATGAGCAAACGTGAATCAGCCGAATTGATCAAGGATGGCTATTCGATTTTTATCAAGGAATTGAAACAGTTGGGCTATTTGCCTGAAGCCGTGGTGAACTGGACCTCCTTGATGGGGTGGAGTTACGACGACCATACTGAGTTCTTTAATCTGCCTGATCTGGTGGAGAAGTTTAGCATTGACCATTTGAATCCTTCTCCGGCAGCCATCAATTTCACCAAATTTGACTATTTCAACGGGTTGCACATCCGCGCTTTAACCGATGCAGACCTCGCCCAGCGCGTGAAGCCCTTCTTTGTGGAACAGGGATATCAGGTAGAAGATGCTCAGCTTCTGAAGATCGCGCCGATCATCAAGGAGCGCATTGGTACCCTGGATGAAGCGGTCCCAATGGCGGGATTTTTCTTTAAGCAAGAGGTTACCCCAGTTCGCGAAGAACTGGTTGCCAAAGGGTTGACTGCTGAACAGTCAGCCGCGGCCGCCCAGAAAGCATTGGATCTGCTTTCAAGCTACTCGACGATAGATCTGAATGTAGTCGAACCGCCTATGCGAGAGTTGGCAGATCAGCTACAATTAAGCATCGGTCAGCTCTTTGGAATTCTCCGAGTGGCAGTGACCGGACAAAGAGTCAGCCCTCCGTTGTTTGAGAGTATGGAGATCATTGGGCGGGATGTAGTGTTAGAAAGAATCAAGCGAGCCATCGCCATTCTTCAGTGACATGAGATGAACCCCAGCGAGAAACTGGGGTTCATTATTTAACCTGATTCGTCCAAATGGATATAAAATTAGGAAATTTGGAGGTTAAGATGGAGAGTACGTCATTTCAAACCATGGATGGAAAGATCGTCCTGCGGCTTCAGGATCGTGTTTGCGATACACCTGAAGAATTATTATCGAGTGAGCAATTTCAGCGTATTCTGAATCAGTTCATCAAAAATTTGGAGCATAAGAATTCCACTTTGCTGACGGTTTTTGGTAAATCTCAAACTAATGCTGAAGATATTACACGTCTGAATGAAACCTTGATCTATTTAACCCGTCTCCCGGCCAATCTGGTGCAAAAGGTGGTGGATGGGTCTGAAGTCTTTTTTACGGATAAAGATCTCTTTAATACTTTTATTGAGCAGCTTTATAACTACTGGCGCCATTTTAAACGGCTAATCATCAGTGAAAGCATCGAAGGGGATTCGCAGAATCATCCGTATCGCACTTTCAATCGCACCATCGAACATTTGACGACGCTGGTGCGCAGCACTTATCGTGATATCCAGGCCAATATTACTGGTGTTTATCCGCGTATTTATCGTCAGGTCAGTGCGGGCGCGGAAATCTCAGCCATTACCGAGAAGCAAAGTATTCCGTACCCGGCTGCAATTGCCCGCGTTACTGAAGGAATTCCCATTATTCGTCAGGTACTGATCTATCCGCCTCTGATCTTTGAAACCTCTTCCAATAAGCGCGTTGGTTTTTTTGAGCGTGTAGCCAATAACCCCATCCAAAATTTCCATCTCGATACTCAGCAATGGCTATGTTACCCGGCTAAAATCGGAGAGCTGACCGTCATGGTTTATTTCTCGCTGAATCTCTTTGAACTCAGCTTTGCTCTCTCGAATCTCTTTGAAATGGCAAGCGATGAAGATTTAAAACGTACCCCTGATGCCGTAATGTTCTTTGGCGCTCCTTTGGACCAGATCGACGCGGATAAGGCCCACAAAACCTATTTTTATGATGATGAAGCTTCTGGTTCGCTCATTGGGATTGTTCCGGCTGGCGCCGAGATGGAATACTTTGGCTATCTGAAAAAGATGTCGCTGACCTTGCATAATATCAAGACCATGAAAAAAGGGTTCATGCCTTACCACGGAGCCATGTTCCAGATTCGCATTCGCGAAAAGGGCGCTTTCAACTTCCTCATCATGGGGGATTCCGGTGCCGGAAAATCCGAAACGCTGGAAGCCATGCGTGCTCTGGGTGGGGAAGAGATCGATGAGATCAACATCATCGCGGACGATATGGGGTCTCTCAAGATCGGGGCGCAGGGTGAGATTTTAGGCTACGGCACCGAAACGGGAGCTTTTGTCCGTCTGGATGACCTGCAGCCTGGCTATGCCTTTGGACAGATCGATCGGGCCATCATTATGAATGCCAATCAGATCAATGCCCGTGTCGTGCTGCCGGTGACTACTTATGAGCGCATCACCGCCGGCACGAAAGTGGATTACGTCTTTTACGCCAATAATTATGAAAAGGTGGATGACGCGCACCCCATTCTGGGACGGTTTTCAAACAAAGAAGAGGCCATTGAGGTCTTTCGCAGTGGCCGGGTAATGAGCAAAGGAACCACCAATACCCAGGGCATCGTGGGCACCTATTTTGCTAATGTGTTTGGCCCGCAGCAATACCCCGAGCTTTACGATGCCATCTCCGATAAGTTTTTCTCGCAGATGTTTGCTTCGGATGTTTTCGTTGGCCAAATGCGTACTCAGTTGGGTGTTCCCGGCATGGAACGCTCCGGCCCCGAAATTGCTGCCCGTGCCATTCTGGAAATGATTAAAAAGGATTGCTAAGAAGAGAAAAGTGGAGGCTATGAACCTCCACTTTTTATTTAATTGCACAGATAAATTTCGTCATAAACATCTATAGTCGGTGCATTTCCAGCAATGTCAACAATCCCTTCGGAAAAGACACATCGT
>JAAZOQ010000066.1 GCA_012797695.1 Anaerolineaceae bacterium
CTTTCATTCGTTAATTTTAAGACCTTATTGATCTGCAGGTCGGAAGATCACACTCTTGGGTGAAGAATTGGATTGGGCAATGATGGTGGTTTGCCCATTGGAAAGCGTGCCCTGATAAGGGGCACTGCCGTTGGCAGCAACATATCCGCTCATGGTGAAGGGAACCGGCCCACCGGCCAGCATCCACTCCCCGTTGAATTTGCGCGCCACGTGAGTATGGGTGCCGCTGGCTTCTCCGCCTTCGCAGGAGGGATGACCAATTTTATCATTGGTTTGCACCACTGTGCCCACTGCAACCCGGTCACGGGTTTCGATGTGCATATACATAATGTTCCAACCGGTCTCCTCGATACCATCGCCATCGAGATCCTCGATGACCATGCCGTTCTCGACGCGGACAATCACACCGGGGGCCATGGCTGTGACCCAGTAATCAGAACGCGCACAGCCAGATTCGGTCGAAGGAGGAGCAAAATCAAGCGCGGCCAGAGCGCCGCCCGGTCCCCAGGCAGGGTGCGGCCCGCCGGTCAGGCTCCAACCCTCACCGGGCTGGAAGGGCAGGGCCAGTGTAGGCTGGCTCAGATTGGCCGGGTAGAGCGGTTCCACCGTTTGACTGCGTGCCCAGAAATCACCGAACATCGCGGTCATCAGCGTGGGCATGCCCTGATCGCCATACAGCGCAACGTTCCAGTCTGCCGGACCGTAAAGCTGCGCAAACAGATATTGCAGTGCCGCCGAACCGGCGTTGAGCACCGGGTTCATGCGCAGTTGAGTGCCGTCGCGGTAAGTCAACTCAGATAAGGTGCCCGCGCGCCAGCCGTAGTAACCGATCGAGAGTTGCTGAATGGCCCAGCTCAGTTGGTCATAAAGACCGCGGTATTCGAGTTTGATGTAGCCCATTGGGTAATCGGCCTCGGCCAGGTTGGTCGGGGAACCGGTGACCCAGTGGCTCTTATATTCGAGGACAGCCAACAGCAAATAGGGGTTGCAGGAATTTTCAGCCGCAACCAGACGCACAATCTGTGCTCCGCTCAAGGTACTGGAGCCAACGGCTTCGGTGTAGCGCTTCAAATAACCGTTCGTCTGATTATTGATGTAATCTTCGATGTCGAAACTGGCAGCGGAGGGGGAATAGACCACTTCGCTGTCGGGCATGATCTTGAGCGGGGAGGTAACGTTTTCCAGAACATCCGGGATGACCAGCAGAATGCCCGGGTTGATCAACCCGGTGGCCGGGATGGTCTCACTGGACTTGATCTGCTCGGCCGTCACGCCAAAACGCCCGGTAATGGACGGCAGTGTATCCCCGGATTGCGTGTAGTATTGAATGGGCGGTCTGGCGGTCGCATTGGGATCGAGCGTATGGGTCGGCGCGGGAGTTTCAGTGATGGCCGGCATCTCAGTAAAAGTCGGTAAAGAAGTTTCCGTGGGGGGCACCGGAGCGAGCGTTTCAGTGGGGGTCAGAGTGGGTGGCAGGGTGACTGCCGCGGGCGGATTGACCAGCGCCGTGCTGGTCAACTGGGCCGGCGAAACGTATCCCTTGGAGCAGGCCAGGATCGTCCCTAACCAGACCAGGGCGGCAGCGGCCAGTTTTATTCGTCTAGCGTTGAATCTGATTTTGTGCAACTCTTCCGTCCCAGGCGGTGACCGTAACGCCGCCGCGTGTCAATGTACCATTATACTGGCTGCCATCGCCGGCAGAACTCCAGCCATCCATCACGAAAGGCAAGGAGCCGTCAGCAGCAATCCATACTCCATTATACCGTCTGGCCAGATGCAGATGGGTGCCATTCGAGACTCCACCTTCACAGGAGGGATGGCCAATGCGGTCCCCGGCTTTGACCACCGTTCCGGCCGCGACGCGGTCGGCCGCAGCCACGTGCATGTAAAGGATCGTCCAGCCGGTCTGTTCCAGACCATCGCCATCGAGATCGAGGATCACCTCGCCATTGCCCGAACGCGCGATTACCCCATCCGCCACGGCCACTTCCCAGATCGAGGTGGAATAACAACCGTAACGGCTATCGGGCGGCGCAAAATCGAGTGCCGCCCAGGCAGAGCCGTCGCCCCAGGCAGAATGCGGGCCGCCGGTGAACGACCATACGTCGGTATTCTCGAAGGGAAGCTGCAAAACGGGTTGGCTGAGGTCGGCTGGCAGCAGGGGTTCGACGGACCGGTCAAAGGGGATGTCAAAGAGCTGCACGTAAGCAGCGTACAGCCCGGTTTCAGACACTGCTGCAGACCAGCGTGAGGCGTCGTCGAGCAGAGCGAAGAAGCGCTGCACACTGACCGTACCGGCATTCAACCCGGCCGGGAAGGTGACCAGGTTGCCATCAGCCAGCGGCGCGGCTGCCAGGGCGTTGATGCCCCACAGGGAATAGCCGTAATTTAACTGGTTGGCGGCCCACGAAAGCTGCTTGTACAATCCCTGGCGAGACTCGTCGACCCAACCCAGTGGATAGGAGGTCTGAGCGGAATTGGCCCGGGTTACCCAACCCGATTGATATTCGAGCAGGGCCAGCAGCAAGCGCGGATTTACCGAATACTCCCGGCTGAGCGTATCGACCATTTGTGCCCCCGTCCAGACGACGCCATCCACCTCTTCGCTGTAGCGGCTGAGGAGGCCTCCTTGAGACTGGATAAAAGCAGTGACGTCGAGGGTCGCGCTCATGGGACCGTAAACCAGTTCAGAATCGGGAATTATTTTGAAGGTTGAAGGGGACAGGGTCGGCTGCGGAACGGGCAGCGTCAGCACCTGACCGACCTGTAGCCAATCGTTCACCGAAAGCTGATTGGCCGCGGCCAGAGTGGCCGCATCCAGTTGATAGGCAAGGGCGATCGAAGCCAGGGTATCCCCGGACTGCACGGTGTACTGCAGGGTCTGGGCGCGCAGGGTAGGCACCGCGTGGGCACTGTCGGGAGTGGGGGTGAGATAGGGAACGTTGGCCGGGCGCTGAGTGGGCAAGGCTACTGCAGCGGTCCCAAGCGTAGCCGGCGCGGCGGTGCTGGTGTTCAACAGCCAGGCATGGGTGTTTGGGGCCGGCTTGACGCATCCGGCCAGCAGCAATGCAGCCATCAGCCAGAGCGCAGCCGGCGCAGTGCGAAATTTCATTGCAGCCCTTTGACCAGCAATTCGGGGGCAATTGGCGCACCGCCCAGCAGGTGAACGTGCAGGTGGAAGACAGTCTGCCCGCCCCCACGATTGGTATTGATGACGATGCGGTAACCAGGCTCCCCGATGTGCTGCTCAAAGGCAAGTTTGCGGGCAATCAGCAGCAGCCGGCCAATGAGGGCCGTATCTTCCGCGGCGACCGTGTTCAGCGAGTCGATGTGTTTCTTGGGGATGATCAGAAGGTGCACCGGGGCCAGGGGGCGAATATCCTGAATGGCGACGGCATCTTCATCCTCATAGAGAATGGTGGCGGGAAGTTTCCGCTCAATGATCTGACAAAATGGACAATTTTCCATAATGGTCCTTCAATGCAAGAAATTGGCCAGTAGGGCAAGAAACCGGCACAAAAGAATTCTTTTGTGCCGGTGGAAAGCAAGCTAAGCTTTGTATTCTTCGCCGCGGATGAAAGCCTCGGTCATGTCTTTGCAGATGTTATCTTTGAACTGTTTTGGAGGCGTCTTCATGAAGTAGGAAGCCGGTGCCACCAACGGACCGCCGATGCTGCGATCCATGGCCAGCTTGACGCAGCGAACGGCATCGATGACCACACCGGCAGAGTTCGGAGAATCCCAGACTTCGAGCTTGGCCTCGAGGTTGAGGGGAACCTCACCGAAGGTCGTGCCTTCCATGCGCACATAGCACCACTTGCGGTCGGTCAGCCAGGGCACATAATCGCTGGGGCCCACGTGGATGTTATCGGGCGCCAGTTTGTAGGGCAGCATGGAGGTAACGGCGCCGGTCTTGGAAATCTTCTTGGATTCGAGGCGTTCGCGCTCGAGCATGTTCATGAAATCGGTGTTGCCGCCGAAGTTCAACTGATAGGTGCGATCCAGACGAACCCCGCGATCAACGAAGAGGCTGGTCAGCACCCGGTGCAGAATGGTGGCCCCGACCTGGCTCTTGATGTCGTCGCCGATAATGGGCAGGTTGGCTTCGGCAAAGCGTTTGCCCCAGTATTCCGAACTGGCAATGAATACCGGGATGGCGTTGACCATGCCGCAGCCCGCCTCGAGGATCTGTTCGACGTACCACTTGGTGGCCATTTCAGAACCGACTGGCAGGTAGTTGATGACCACGTCCGTGCCGGTATCTTTGAGAATCTTGACGATATCCGCGGTGGGGCCGGGGGCCTTGGTGAGAATCTGTGAAAGATATTTGCCCAGACCATCGTGGGTCATGCCGCGTTCGACCTTTACCCCCAGATGGGGAATGTCGCAGAATTTGAACGTGTTGTTGGGGTAAGAGAACAGGGCTTCTGAAAGATCCTTGCCCACTTTGGTGTCGACCACGTCGAAAGCGGCTGAAAACTCGATGTCGTCTACCCGGTATCCGCCCAGGTTGACGTGCATCAATCCAGGCACACGGTCTTCGTCTTTGGCATCCTTGTAGAACTGGACGCCTTGAACCAGGGAAGAAGCACAGTTCCCCGCCCCGATAATGGCTACTCTGACCTTGTTATTGGTTGTCATGAATATTTCTCCTCAGGAATCGATTCAAGTTGCCTATGCTATAATTCATTCTGTCACTGGATAGAAAAATGACAGAACAATATCATGATTATACTCGCCGTTTGGAAAGACTGCTCGAGGTATGCCGTAATTTATCAACTTACCTTGACTTGCAGCCTTTTCTGCAATCCATCATCGAAGCGGCTTCTGATCTGACCCTGAGCGAGAGCAGTCTGATCCTGGTTTACGAAAAGGAAGAGAATGCGCTGCGGGTCGCAGCGGCTCCCTTCTACCAGCTGGATGCCCTCCAGACCATCGCGGTGCCGCTGGATTCGAGCATCGCCGGCAGTGTGTACCGCTCCCAGCAGTCGTTTCTCTATCGCAAGACGGCACGCGCGGAGGGTAAAGATAAAGCTCTGGACTGGGAATGCAAGGCCGGTGCGGAATCACTGATCGCGGTTCCATTGATCTACCAGAACCAGGCTGTGGGCGTACTCGAAGCCTGGAATAAAACGCATGGGAACGCCTATAACGAGCAGGATCTGCTCTTTCTGGATACTCTGGCAGCGCAGGCGGCCACGGCTTACCGGAACCAGCACTTGATTCAGGAAAGTGAAGCGGCTTACCAGAAGGTACTCGAACTGGACCGCATGAAGAGTGATTTTATTGCCATTACCTCGCACGAGCTACGTACCCCATTGGGACACATCATCGGGCACAGTGCATTTTTGGCCGAAACGGCCACGGCGGCACAAAAAGAGGATGTAACCATCATCGAACACAGTGCTGCCCGACTGAAAGAACTGATCGAAGAGATTGGCGACGTGGACCATCTCACCAGCGGTCTGGGGGTTGTCAAGCGTCAGACGGTTTCGATCTCCCTGCTCCTCCAGCAGGCCGTCGAATCTTTTCAGGAACTGGCCAATGCCCGGCGCATCCGCCTCAGCCTCGAATCCAAACAGGCCAACCTCAGTCTGGAAGGCGACGCTGAAAAGATCGCCATTATTCTGCATAACCTGATCCAGAACGCATTGATCTTCACCAACCCGGGCGGGGTCGTCAAGGTGACCGCCGAACGCCTGCCCGGCTTCATCAAAATCGCGGTCCTGGATAACGGCATCGGCATTCCGCAGAGCGAGCAAGAGAACGTCTTCAAGCGTTTTTATCAGGTCGAAAAGCATCTGACGCGCAAACACGGCGGCCTGGGTTTGGGGCTGTCGATTGCGCGCGAAATGGTCGAACTGCATGGCGGCAAGATCTGGGTCGAGAGTGTGGAAAGCAAAGGCAGCCGTTTTTCGTTCATCCTGCCGCTGAACGCGGCCCAGGCGAGCGCGGCGGAGAAGGTTTTTCTGCAGTAATCCGGGCAAATTCGTCCCTTGCGGGGATGGGAAGAGGTAAGGTATAATCGAAATCGTTCGGGGCGTGGCTCAGCCCGGCTAGAGCACTCGGTTCGGGACCGAGAGGTCGAAGGTTCAAATCCTTTCGCCCCGACAAAATCACCAGTTCAATGGTGATTTTTGTTTTAATCAGCTTGATTTTTTAGCTTTTGAAACAGATTTTCTGAACACTTGATTGATTCTCAAGTTGATTTGCCGTAGAATGTTAACGAAATGAGCACTTGAGTAAGCAGAGTGGGGAAATTGGAGTATGCCACCCCAAACACATCATGCCCCTGATCCTCTCAATGTTCCCTGAGCTTGATTTCTGACAAGAATATCTGACAACTCTTTTTCCTCTGTGAAAGCTTTTTTCGAAGAGGATCAAGACCCATAGTTAATCATCGACGGCGAAAATACAGGCGACTGTAATATCGCGCAGGAGAAATGCGATGAATTCTTCACAACTTCCCCCGCCGCTCTCACCACCGCCCATGCCCGCTTCGGAGAACTCTTCCTCCTGGTGGAATAAAGTGCTGCAAAGACTTCACCTGACGACTTTTTCAAAGCCGATTCGGGTGCTCATTCTCTGCAGCTTTTTTGTTGGCTTTCTTTTCTTCTCGCTGTTCATTAAGGTACTGGCAGAGGTGATCCATGAGCTGATTCCCGCGGCTGTTCCTTCGTTAACCGCTGTGATCCTGGCTGGTGACCTGGCAGTAACTCCTTCCAAGATGGCTATTCCTTCCCCTGCGCTGACGCCAACTTTGACGTACTTTCCCTCTCTGACAGCGACGAGCGGGTTTACTTCAACGATTAC
>JAAZOQ010000420.1 GCA_012797695.1 Anaerolineaceae bacterium
AACCTCTTAAGAAAATAAAAACCGAGGGCAGAAGCCCTCGGCGTGAATGTTATCGCTGCGGTCTACCCGAAAAAACTGTCTGATTAGAGGTTGTTTGTGCGCACTCAGTTCTCCTTACAAGTTGGACAAGATGATTATAACATTATTGGGCACAAAGCAATAAAAAAGCCAACGATAGAGGGCGTTGGCTTTTAGTGTACTGTGGATTCCGGTAATTAACCTTTGACAGCTCCAAAAGAAAGCCCAGAACCAAGATTGCGATGGGTAAAGATTGAGAAAATAATCGTTGGCAGCAAGATCACGATCCCGGCGGTTGCCATCATATTCCACTCGATCCCCATTTCACCCATGTAGTTCATCATGGAAAGAGGCAAAGTTTTGGCGTTGACGCTGGTCATCATCATGGCATACAGATATTCATTCCAGGTAAAGACCATGATTAAAACAGCCGTGGCGGCCATCCCTGAGCGGCACATGGGGAGGACGATACTGGTCATAGCCCGGAGTTTTCCGCACCCATCCACCCAGGCTGACTCTTCGATCTCGATTGGGACTTCCTGAATGAAACCGCGCATCATCCAGACAACGTAAGGAATATTCATTGCGCAATTGAGCAAGATCAATCCAAGCCGAGTGTCGTAGAGGCCCACTTTGCGGAAGATCAGATAGATCGGGATCAGTGTGCTGATTGGGGGAATAAAGCGAGAGGCAAGCAAAAACAGGCCAAATCCCTCTTTCCCGGGGAGGCGAGAACGGGTCAACGCATAAGAAGCAATCACGCCCACCACCATTGAGATGATCACTGATACCAGAGTCACCACGACTGAGTTCTTCAAGAATAGCAGGATGTCGCTCTGGCGAAAGAAGGCGATGTAATTGTTGAAATTTGGCCAGACAAGGAAGGTAGGGGGTTGCTGGAACGCTTCTTTGTAAGTTTTAAAGGAGGTTACAAGCGTCCAGTAAAGTGGGAATATAAAGAACACAGCACTGAGACAGGCAATGGTGTAATTGACGATTTTAGAAGTAACAGATTGTTTCATAATTTTCCTCCAGCCTATGAATTCTTCACGCTATTGCGAAGGAGGAATATGCTGATCAGGAATAACAGGCAGAACATCAGCACAGATACAGCCGAAGAAGTTCCAACGTCATAGCGGGTAAAAGCCTGTCGCCAGACTTCAAGCGCCATCGTCTCCGTGGAAGTACCCGGTCCACCTTTGGTCAGTGCATAGATCAGGTCAAAACTGCGGAAGGCCCAGATAAAGCGAAAGACTGCAGCGACCTCGATTACCGGCAGCATTTGCGGGAAGCGTAAACTCCAGAATATCTGCCAGGAATTCGCCCCGTCGATGGTGGCGGCTTCGAGGGGTTCCGGGTTCATGGCTTCGAGTGCAGCCAAAGCCAGAATGAACGTATAGGAAGCCCACTGCCAGATATCCGCAATGATGATGCTGGTCATGGCCATTGTTCCGGTACCCAGCCAGTTCACCTTATGCCCGCCGAAAAAGACGACCAGATAATTTAGCACTCCTAATTCATTGTTGAACAAAAATCTCCAGATGACGCCGACCACGACAGAAGAAAGCATCATGGGGGTAAAGAGAGCAATACGGAAAAATGTCTTTCCGACTGTCACGTTGTTGATCACAACTGCCAGGGCCAGGCCGATGATCAGCGATAGAATGACAGACGCCCCGGTGTATACGAAAGTGTGCAAGATCGAGTCACGGATGGTGGAATCAGTGAAAAGTTTGGTGAAGTTCTCGAAGCCAGCAAAATGGATTGCTCCCGGCTTCGTCAGGATGTAATTCTGGAAGCTGAGATAAAATGTATATGCCAACGGGACGATGGAGACAACGAAGACGATGATCATTGCCGGCGCCATCATCCCATACATGAACAGGTTATCTTGTGTAAAAATAGAGTGTTTAGGTTTTGCCTGAGTTGTTTGCATCATTTTGCGTGGGTTTTTCTTTCTTGAAAATTACCGGCAACGATGATCAGTGGGGAAACCTCTCATCGCTGCCGGATTTGGGGAATTACCTGTTACAGAAGTTGCTCAATCTCTGCTTTGGCGTTTTTCAAGGCGTCATCAACTGATTCAGAGCCGTTGATCGCGTTTTGCAGGTGTCCGGCCAGAACATCCATGATCGAGGTGGTCTGGATGGATTTCGGGTAAGAGAAAGCATGACCCGGGGTAGTAGCGATGGAATTCATGACCTTGAACCAGGGGTAAGAGGCCTGCATGTCTGGATCCGAGAGCAGTGAGGCACGCACCGGGATGGTGCCGCCATTGGTGCTGGTCACGATTTCGCTGATGATGTCGGGCTGCATCAGATATTGAATGAAGAGGAAAGCGGCTTCAGGGTTTTTGCTGTTGTGCGAGATTGCGATGCCCCAGGTATTGGAGGCTGCCGAGCTGATTTTTTTGCCGGGCAGTTCAGCAAAGCCGACTTTATCGGTGACTGTTGATTTCTCAGTGCTCATGATGTTCCCAACCTGTGAGTTCACCATGGGGGCCATCGCAGCGTTGCCCTGTTCCATCATGGCAGCCGCTTCATCCCAATGGCTGTTGATCGCGCCGTCAGAGGTGTATTTTGACAGCTGCACCAGATACTCGAGTGCTTCTTTGGCCTCTGGAGCATCCAGATTACAGGTTTTCAAATCATCTGAAAGCAGTGTGCCGCCATCCTGATACAGCAGGTTCAGGTAAATATCCATGATGCTGGTCTTGGCAAGCGCTAAAGAAATGCCTGAGACGTTATCTTTATTGTTGGCTTCGGCCATTTGCAGTTGTTCATCCCAGTTGGTGGGGGGAGTCGCAACCAGGTCGGTGCGGTAGACCAGGAACTGGCTGTTGAACTTCCAGGGCATGGCCAGCAGTTTGCCATCAATGGTATTGGCTTCGAGAAAAGCCGCGGAAACATCAGGCAGGTCGAACGCGGGGTCATACAGGCTGGGGTCATTGAGGTACTGATTTTGGTCAACCACCCATCCATCGGCAGCGAATTCGGGCAGCCAGTAGTCGGTGGTTGCGAACATGTCATATACCCCACCGTCGGAAGAAATATCCACGACGATTTTGTTGTGCAATTCGCTGTAGGCCACCTGTTCGATGGTCACTTTGATCCCGGTCTTCTCGTAGAATTCCTGGGCTTTTTCGGCCATCCAATCAGCATCATAGCCTGAGTGGCGCAAGAAAACCAATTCTGTTCCGGCGTACTTGGAGTAATCCACTCCAGCTGCAGTAGTAGCCGCCGGATTACCGGTGGCTGCTGCGGTTGCTTCAGTCGGGGCGGTGGTCTCGGTGGGGGTAGCGGCTGCTGGCGCGCATCCGGTGACAACTCCCAAGACCATACATAGTGCTACGATCAGGATCACTACCTTCTTGCTCATCTTTTCCTCCGTTAACATAATATGGTAAATCTTTCTGAAAGAAAAGCTTCTTTTCTTTCAGCTCAACTGAAAGATACGTGCCGCATTTTTCCAGTAGATCATTTCGCGGTCTTCAGCGGTAATATCTGCGGCTTCAATCATGCGGATCTCAGAGCTAAATTCACAAAAAGGAATGTTTGTTCCAAACAAAATCTTGTCGACGCCAGAATCGCGAATTGCCCATTCAACCGGGTGCATTAACTGGTGGATGTTGGCAACGTCCATGTAAACATTCTTGACGCTGGCTGAAAGGTAGCGGGAGCAATTCGAATGGGTGGTGTCTTTCATTGAAGACCCGTTGATGAAAGAAATCTGCGGGAATTGCTCTGCAAGCTTCCGCAGCATATAGGGGGCTTCAAGGACAGAATACTGAGAGGTATAGGATAACACGACCGGGTTGGGGTAGGTAGCGGCGTGGGCCATGAACTCGACCATTGTGGGGTTATCCATGGTGATCCCGGTATGATCGCAGCTGAACATCAACCCGTGCAGGCCAAGCTCTTTGAAAATGCGGTCCACTTCGGGAACGGCTGCTTTTCCGTGCCGCGGGTCCACAACGCCCAGACCCCGAACGAAACGATCCGGGTGGTGGTGCAACGCCGAGGCGATATTTTCGTTTTGCCCCATCGAGCTTTTGACGCCGTAAGGAAGAGGGTAAGAGGGAACTGGAGAGATCACCGCGTATTCGATACCCATTTTATCCATGAGGCGCAAAGCCTCTTCATCCGTGTATTGGCTGTACGCGTCGTTTCCGATATGCACATGAACATCGATTTTTTTGGTCATATCTCAGATCCCTACCTGTTTGAAGATTCTTTCGAAATTCTTGTAAAAAATGTTGTCTTTGTCAGCCTGGGGAATATTGGCTTGTTCGATCAATTCTTTATCGATGCAGAGTTTCGGATCATAATAGGGGTTATCCGAACCGAACATGATTCGATCTGAGCTGCCCAGTTTATCAAGCGCTCTTTCTACCTGGTGGTTGTGCGTCCAGGTACAGCAGGTGTCAAAGTAGACGTTGGGGCAGTGCTTTGCGATTGCAGCCATGTTGTCGAGCTGAATCATTGACATCATGGGGTGCCCGCACAGGAAGGTGGCTTCAGGGAAAGATTCGGCCAGAATCCACAGGGAGAAGGGTGGCTCAAGCATGGAATGCTGCGCAGTATGTACCTGGATAATGGGTTTCTTGTAATGGCTGGCTTCGCGGATGACGTCGAACATGATCGGGGAGTGCATCTCAACCCCACCGAAATCGTGGTGAAACATCAGCCCATCCAGGCCCAGCTCGCCCAGCGCATACGCGGCTTCTTCAACCGCAATCTTGCCGTGCCGAACTTCGGCGACACCAAAAGCCATTGGGAACATGGCGGAATTCTGGTTGCGAATTTCCGCTACCTGGTTGTTCATTTTCCGGACGGATTCAACCCCTTCAGGGTCTTCGAACCCTGGGATGGGGGAGATTACTGAATGTGTAATGCCGTTATTGTGCATCCGTTCCACAACGGCATCGATGCTGCCGGCCACATACAGAGAAGCACTGTTCCCCACATGGGAGTGAATATCGATTACCTTGTTTATAATAGCCTCCTGAAATCTATAAGTTTATGATATCAATCTCGGTAAAATTGTTTATCGCTTAAATTATATAATGAAATTTTTCTTTGTCAACAGGGAAAATAAAGTTTTGAATCTCCTAAATACGGGCTAAAATTGCGATAATCGTTTGTTTTATGTGTATTTACGGTAAAAAAACCATTAATGATTGTTTACTCTATAAACTTATATAGAAAATTATGGATTGATAATTGTGCATTTTGTATTTATGTGTTAATATTGTAAATAAATAATCGGGATAGGCATGGAAAAAGATAGCTCACTCAATCAGGCATTAATTAAAGAAAACAATAAAAGAAAAATCATTCGTGCGTTGTGGGAAAACTCGCCTGTTTCTCGGACGGGGTTGGCTCATATTACGCAGTTGAATAAAGCCACGATTACGAACCTGATCAATGAGATCATCGCAGAAGGCATGGTGACGAACGTTGGCCAGCAGAAATCCAGTGCAGGCCGGGCCTCGAATTTGATCATGTTCAATGAAAATTACGGGATCTGTGGTGGGGTAGTGATTCGCCATTCAGTGATCACGGTGGCCATCAGCAACATTTTCGCCAAAATTTTGTGGGAAAAAGATTTCCTCTATCCGCAAGACGATGACCCGATGCACGTGCTGCAGCACGTGGCCGAACTGCTGCGCGAGGGAATTGCCGCCTGCTCCAACGTTTCTTCGCGATTACTGGGTATCGGCATCAGTACGGCCAGTCTGCTGCGTCAGCCCGACGACATGATGTATGCCATTCACAGCAGTCTCAAGTGGTACAACGTTCCGATTGGTGAATATTTCAGGCAGCAGTTCAATGTGCCGCTTTGGGTCGATACTGCCTCGAATAATTCGATGTTGGGGGAAAAATACTTTGGGATTGCGAAAGATTTCTCCAATGCCATTTTCCTCTCCATCGGGCTGGGAATTGGGGCGGGTATTCTGGTCAATGGGCACCTCTACCGCGGTGCCAATGGGTTCGCTGGGGATATTGGTCACTTCGTGATCGACCCCGACGGCCCGGTTTGTCGTTGTGGCAAACGCGGCTGCTGGGAGATTCTGGGGTCAGCCTTGACCCTGCCCCCTGAGGTTACCCTCGAGGACGCGGTCAGAGAAGCTGAAAACGGGAATGCGAAGTACATCAGTATGTTGAACAATATCGGCAAGAACCTGGGCCGGGGAATCGCTAATTTGGTCAGGGTTTTAAACCCGGAATGTGTCATCCTGGGTGGGGACATTGTTATTGCCGGGAAATGGGTGATGAATCCGTGCCGTATCGAACTCAAGACCAGCCTGTGGCCATTCGTTTGGGATTGTACCCGGGTGGAGTTCGCTGGCTTGGGGAACCAGTCTTCCATTATTGGCTGCTTTACCCACGTGATTAAACAGCTCTTTTGTCTGGACAATTATCAATAGAGAGACCCGAGCGCCTGGCTCGGGACCTCTCTAAGTTCGGCTACTGAATGTTGTTCAATATCTGGATAATTTTTTCCAGTTCTTCGTCACTCAGAAATCTTCCCACATAGCTGGCCAGTGAATTCAAAGTCATATTATTGACCATGGAACGGGCCATTTTATCTGTTTTCAGATCCTTCTGGTTCAAATTAAAGGGTAAATAAGGCTTAATCTGGGTATAAAAGGGCAGAAAGGCTTCTTCCAACTGGGGATCTGCCAGAATATCCAACAGCAGTGTATTGCGGGTGATGTGCAGTTTGATCTTCTGGGTCGATTGTACATGAACAGGTGCGCTGAGACGGATGTCGTCAGACGCTGCCCCAATGCAGATCTCGTAATCTCCGCTGTTCACGTGCCAATCTTGGAGAGAAACGTCGTAATAGGCGAAAGCCCTTTTCCCCAAAACGAAAGCGACTTCCTTTTCTTCACCCGGCGCCAGAGAGATCTTGGCGAATTCCTTCAACTCTTTGACTGCACGGTTGATCTGGTAGTCGCTGTTTTTTACATAGAGCTGGATAATTTCTTTGCCGGCTTTCTGTCCGGTATTTTTTACTTTGAAGCTGACTTTAAGTTGTTCCTGGTCCGTGAGAGATGACTTTTCCAGCTTCAAATCCGAATAGGCATAGGTGGTATATGAAAGCCCGTGCCCGAAGGCAAACGCGGGACGTGTTTTCTTCTTTTCGTAATACCGGTATCCTACAAAGATTCCTTCGCGGTATTCTACCCGGTCCCCTTCGCCAGGGAAATTGAGGTAGGAGGGGTTATCTTCCAACTTGACCGGGAAGGTCTCGGCCAGTTTTCCGCTGGGGTTTACCCTGCCAAAAAGAATGTCCGCGATTGCCGCCCCGCTGGCTTCTCCTCCCAGGTAAGCTTCTAGCAATCCCTTTGCCTGTCCCAGCCAGGGAATTTCTACGGGTGAGCCATTGGAAAGGACGACCACTACTTCGGGGTTGGCCTGAGCCACGGCAGCGATGAGGTCATTATGTGCCTGCGGCATCTTCATATCCTGGCGATCGTAAGATTCCGCTTCATACGAACTGGGCAGGCCAGCAAAAAGGACTACCTGATCGCAATTTTTGGCGATACGAGCGGCTTCGGCTATCATTTCTGGAGTGGTGGTCTCATCAGAGTATCCGGGCGCGTAACAGAGCTGCGGGCAAATTTTCTCGATTTGACTGTAAGCATCGACCAGACGGAAAACGTTCACGTGAGAACTGCCGCTCCCCTGGAAACGCGGCTGCTTCGCCATTTCACCGATTACGGCGATTTTTTTCTGAGGGTTAAGCGGGAGGATCCCTGATTCGTTCTTGAGCAGGATCATGCTTTGTGAAGCGACCTGATAAGCTACCTCGTGATACTGTTCGCCGTGTTTCTCGCCTTTTTTGCGCCCGCGGGTCTTTTCGATGACAAAGAGCAGCGCCGTGACTGCCTGATCCAGCTCCGCTTCGCTGATTTCTCCCTTCTCGACCGCGCGGACCAGTTTTCTGGCTGAAGTACCGTCATCCCCGGGCATTTGCAGCGTCAGGCCAGCGTGGATGGAAGCGGCAATTTGATCCATGGCCCCCCAATCAGTGATCAGCGCACCTGCAAAGCCCCATTCTCCGCGTACGATTTCGGAAATGAGGTGGGTATGTTCTGCCGGATAGGTTCCATTGACCTTGTTGTATGAAGACATCAGAGACCAGCTTGGGCCTTCTTTTATGGCAGTCTCGAACCCGGCCAGGTAGATTTCGCGCAGGGTACGTTCATCGATGAGGGTGTCGACGGCCTTGCGGCGGGTTTCCTGGTTGTTTGCCACGAAGTGCTTCGGGCAGGCAGATACACCGTTGCTTTGGACGCCCTGAATGAAGGCAGCGGCCAGTTGCCCGGTCAGATAGGGGTCTTCGGAATAGTATTCGAAATTTCGTCCGCACAGGGGAGAGCGTTTGATGTTCATTGCCGGGCCCAGAAGAATATCCACGTCAAGCTGGCTGGCTTCCTGACCCAGGTGATTTCCCATCTCGCGAATCAAGTCGCGATCCCACGAGCAGGCAGCCAGTGAGCCAGTTGGATAGCACACTGAGGGTTCGCTGTCATTTAACCCCAGGTGATCACTGGCATTCAGGTCTTGTTTACGCAATCCGTGAGGGCCGTCTGACATGAATAGGGAAGGAATTCCCTTCTCTGGGAAATTCTGGGTCATCCAAAAATTCATGCCCACACACAGGCGGGCTTTTTGTTCCAGAGTCAGACTTTTGAGAATATCAATTGTTTTCATCTAATCAACCTCAGTACAGAAGATAGATGATAAACAACTTTACCGTAGCATTATTATACGCGGAAACGGAGTTTTGAGTATCGAAAGAATTGGCTTACCAGCGGCCTGGATGACCAATTGCCAGGGTATTTTCGCGAATTACCATAAATCTGTTGATTCCAAACCAGAGTTTTTGTGGTTAAATAGAGCATTCTTCCCTTATCAGGTAAGGAAAGTCAAAGAAAAGAAGTTATTAGTGATTATTTTCACGAATAAATGTTATAATCAAGAAAGACAATTCTGCCGCTCGTTCCCCGAACAGAAAGAGGGGACGGCAATTTATTGGATTGTTAATGGTAGAGGCATGCGAAAATTCGATACGAAAGTCCAGCATTTA
>JAAZOQ010000421.1 GCA_012797695.1 Anaerolineaceae bacterium
TAACTTAGGGCTGAAGAGCATAAAAGGTCGGTACCAAGAACTATGTATTTCTTGATGAACCGCCGGATGCGGACCCGCATGTCCGGTGGTGTGAGAGGGGGCGGTTAGTCACCGCTCCCTACTCGATTAAAGGCTGGTGATTTGTTTTCTCTCTTCAGTGCTAAGGTGCGCTACATGCTCCAGCAAAAATTGCTTTCCATCCGTCGGATCGATCTGAATAATGGCACGGGCGGCAGCCAGCCGGCACAGCGGTTCTGGATCGTCGAGAAAGACTTCTTGCAACGAAGGAAGACTGCTGGGGTCGCACAGATTGCCCAGAACAGTGCACAGGTTTCGTACCCAGCCGCGACGCTTGGCTCTTGAGAGGGGATGTTCGTGATAACGCTGTTTAAATTCTGCGGCTGAAAGCAAAAGTTCTTTTTGCATTTCTGCCAGAGAGCGTTGGCTGGTTTTATTGAGTGAGCCACGGTTTTTGCGATTCCACGGGCAAACGATTTGGCAGCGGTCGCAGCCGAACAGGTGCTGCCCGATCGGCTCCATCAGAGCAGCTGGTATTTCATTCTTGTTTTCGATGGTCAGGTTGGAGATGCAGCGACGGGCGTCTACGGAGCGTTCCGGTAAGATGCAGCGGGTGGGGCATTGATCGCTGCAGCGGTGACAGGTGCCACAGTAATCTTTTGTGAATGGCGCATCCGCTGGCAGTGGGAGCGAGAGGAAGATCTCGCAGAGCAATAAAGCGGACCCATACTGCGGATTGATCAGGCAGGAATTCTTGCCGATCCAGCCCAGCCCGGCGCGGACGGCTAATTCTCGTTCGAGTACTGGGGAGCTGTCGCAGAAGATCTGCCAGTCGAAGGTCAGGTTGAACTCAGTTTGGAGCGAACGCATCAGTTCATTGCCGCGTTCCGGCAGGGTCAGGTGATAATCGCGCTGCCCCACGTAACCGGCGATCCAGCCGGTATTTGTTTCGGTGCTTTCGTCTGTTAGCGGGTAGGGGGTCGCCAGCACAAGAATAGAGTTGACCCACGGAACCAGATGGCGGGGATCCGCTCGCATGTGCCGGTGCCGTTCGGTGGCCAGATAGGCCATTTCCCCGTGATAGCCCTTTTCCAGCCATTGCTCGTAGCGGGCATAACTTTCAAGGGGAGAATTATCCGTGATTCCACATAAAGAAAAGCCAAGGCTGAAAGCCCTGGCTTTGATTGCTTCTTTAATAGATTCGGGGTTGGAAATGACTTGCTCGTAAGATGAATTCATTTTCCAGCCTCAAAAGAATGGGTAGGGATTGGCCCTATCCGACGACAAATTTCACGCTGCAGGTTTCCCCAAACAGCATCCCATTGGCGGAGAACAGCCTCCAGTAGCTGGTGTAGGTGCCGCTGGCAGAAGGGGCGGTGAAATTGACGCTGATATCCACGGTCTCTCCTGGTTTAACTGCATTGGGCAGGTTCACAGAAAGAGCCCCGTTTTGCCCGGTGGCGTTCCCGTCGACGTATACCAGCTTGTAGTCTGTCGACCAGGTGGTGGTACCGGTGTTGGTCAGACGCCAGGTTTTGGTGAAGACCTCGCCGGCTTTCACAGCGGTTCCATCTGGGATGGTAACGTCAGCCGTGAATTTGGAATTGTCCCCGGCGGTGGCCCCTGGTGCATAAGTGGGATAGGGGGTGCCGGTGGCGGTTTCAGTGGGGCCAGCGGGTGTATCCGTTGCTGGGATCATGGTCGGGGTGGCGGTGGGCTCGAGAGTCGGGGTGGCCGATGGCGTCAATAAGTAAATTTGGGTTAATTGGGCCTGTACCGTGCTGGCGATTCGCGTGATCTCGACGTTGGGATCTTCGGTTGGGGTTTGGCTGCAGGCCGATAATACGACCGCGGCAATAATGATCAATGAGATAACGACTAAACTTCTTTTCATCTTCAGATTATCCTCCAGTTAAAAACGAACTGACCTATTGTCAAACACGAAGGGAAGATTGTCAAGAGCGGATTAAACGCAAGATTAATTATTGATTAACTGGCAGAAGAAAAGCATCGTTCGTTGCATCAGAAAGGTCTGCCAGGGCAAAACCATTTTCTGGCGAAAATGCCAGCGGGGTGATGGCTCCCGGTGAAATCGCAAAATTAAAACGGTAGGTTTGATAATTATACTGGCAAGAAATTTCATATTCTCCAGCGGGAAGATCGCTGAGGGCCAGATTTTCTTGATAATATGGATCTTTGCGTACATTGACATCTGCGTAGGTAATCACCGTCCACGTCTGACCGGAGGTCAGCGATTTGACCCACATTGTTTTACCGTTGATGGTTCCCCCATACTTATTCTTGATCTGTGCGACCAGCACCCCGCTATCTGTGGGGGGAACCATCCAGAGTTCTGGGTTCTGGACGGTGTAGGTATTGCCTTTTTCAAGACGGACTTCGAAATGAACGTGGGGACCAGTGGTGTTGCCAGTAATGCCAACGCGGCCAATCTCTTCGCCGGTGGTGACTGATTGACCGACCTTGACTTCGATCTTCTCCATATGCGCGTAGACAGTCATCAGTGATTGTCCGTCGAAGGAAAAATCGTGTTTGATGACCACCGCCAGACCATAGGGGTCGGCTGTGTTTCCTCCGCCCAGGGCCAATCCATAGCCGGCAAAAACGACTTTCCCGTCGCCGGCAGCGAGGATGGGGGTATGCAGGGGAGCATCGATGTCCACGCCAGTATGGGGCGAGTCGGTTTCGGCCTCCTGATATCCATAGCGATAGTCGGGCAGCGGCCAGTTGACCTCAGTAACGGCAATGGGTCGGTCGAGATAGAAATGGTCGTGGGGACCCAACGCATAGGGGATGGGGAACAATGCCGGCCGCCAACTGGAAATGGGATGTTCAGCCGCAGTTGGGAACGTCAGCTTCAGTGGCTCTCCCGAAGTCCCCTCTGGGGTGGGGGTTATCACCGAATCAGCGTGAACGATGCTGGCCGGGAAAGTACTTTGCCAGAAAAGGGCACAGAATAATCCGGGCAGCAGCAGAAGCAAGAGTTTGAAGCGCAAATGCTTGGGTTGCATTAATGGCCTCAATTTGCTGGTCCGGTGGCGGTGAAAGCGCTGGCGGGGTACAGATCCAACATGGCCTCCTGCCAGCTCAAACCCTGAGCATAGATAAATTCATTGAACAGAATGCCCGGGTAGTAATAGCGCCAGTTGGCCTGAGAGGGAACTCTTTCCCAGCCATAACGGGCGGCAAACTCGGTGAAGTCAACCCAGTAGCCGCTGGGGATCTGGCTGATCTTGCCGCCACTTTCGTAGGCGACCGGGTCACTATCGAAACGCGCCGAAAAGTCCCAGGCGGCAGTGGTCATGGGCTGGCCGCAGGAGCCGTCCTGCTTGAGACATTTGATCCA
>JAAZOQ010000422.1 GCA_012797695.1 Anaerolineaceae bacterium
CTTATCTCGATTGCCGAGTAATTTGTGCTCGTTCAGGTGAGCGCAATGGGCAGCATAGGTGAATTCGTTTTCCATGTCAGTCTCTCTTCTCGAAAATGTGTACCACACAGGTTTGCCCGGTGCCCCCCACGTTGTGGGTAAGGCCATATTTGAGAGGGCGTTTGATCTGGCGTTCGCCGGCCTGGCCGCGCAACTGCTTCCAGACTTCGACAACCTGACCTACACCTGAAGCACCGACAGGGTGCCCTTTCGATTTGAGCCCGCCCGATAAGTTGATGGGTTTGCTGCCATCGCGGCTGGTCTCGCCGTTTTCCGCGGCTTTCCAGGCAGTGCCGCGCTCGAAAAAGCCCAGATCTTCGGTAGCAAGCAGCTCGGCAATGGTGAAGCAGTCGTGGACTTCGGCAAAATCGATGTCTTCGGGACCTACCCCTGCCATTTGATAGGCTTTTTGCCCAGCCAGTCGGGCAGAGGGGATCGAGTTCAGTTCTTTGCGGTCGTGCAAGGCGCCATCGCTGGCTTGTCCCATCCCGGCGATGTAGATCGGGCAGTCTGAGAATTTCTTGGCCAGATCTTCGCTGACTAACAGCACTACCGCTGCTCCATCCGAAACCGGTGAGCAATCGTAAAGGCGCAGAGGCCAGGCAATGACGGGGTTGGCTTTGTCGTCGTGCAGGAATTCGAGTTCATCTTTCCATTCTGGGATGGGTAACCCCTTCTTGGCCGCGCTGGCTTTGCGGGCTTCCATCAGGGTGGAAATCTTGGCCCCGAATTGTGCTTTTTCATTTAAAGAGCCGTTATTGTGGTTTTTGATGCCCACTTTCATCAGGGTTTCAGGGGTAGCGCCGTAGGCGTGCATGTAAGAGGTTGCCATGGCGGCGTAGAACCCTGGAAAGGTGAAGCCGGCAGGAATTTCGAATTGGGTATCAGCGGCGGTTGCCAGGGTATCGGTTACTTTTTCGGTGGGCAGATCAGTCATTTTTTCAACGCCGCCAACGACGACGACGTCATACATTCCCGAAGCCACAGCCAGGATGCCCTGATAGACCGCGGCGCCGGCACTGGCGCAGGCATCTTCCACGCGGACGGCAGGCAGCGGGTTCAGCCCGGTCCAGCTGGCAAGGATTGGGGCCAGGTGACCCTGACCTTCGAAGAGGTCACTGCTGTAATTGCCGACAAAGAGGGCTTCGATCTGATTGGGGTCGAAAGGTTGATCCACGGAAGCCAGCATTTCATTGAAGGCTTCGACGAACAGGTCACGTGAAGACTTGCCTTTGAAAGCGCCGAATTTACTCATTCCGGCACCTACCAGGGCGACTCCACGGGCAAGTTTATGTTGTTCGGCCATACTTTTCTCCATTTTCTGGTTTGCTGATGAACCTGGGATGAGTGTTCTCTACGCGATGAAAGCGTGGAACAACTGGTTGAATTTAGCCGGCTTTTCGAGGTGGCAGCCGTGGGCGGCGTCAGCGATAACATGTTCGCTGTAGCTGCTCCCAGTTTGGGCATAGCGCTCGAAAACGCTGCGGGTCTGGGTGATCATGGGCTGAGGCGGATACACTTCCATGCCCGGCCAACCGGGAACGTATCCCAGACTGCCCAGCGTGCCAAAATCGAACATCGATTGATCAGAAACGATCAGGTCAGAATCCCCGCGCACCCACAGAATGGGGGGCTTGTTCTTGACGGCCAGTAACTCAGCGACGTCATGCGCCAGATATTTGGGAGACCAGGCATTGACGGGCCCTAGTTTGCCGGGAGCCACATTCGGCCAGTTTTGAGAAGCGATGAAATCGCCGGGGTAGCGCTCACTGCCAGTTTTTTCAGCCAGGGCCCCAGTGAGGAAATCTTCTTCACGGGCCGCGTGGAAGGGAGGCTTGTAGTAGAAAGTGTTGATCACGTTGCGCGGTGAATTGGGGTCATCTGTACCGCGGTCGCCTTCCTGGATAAGTTTGATGAAGGTGGGGTTGACGATGCCGCCGCCGGAGCCGGCGAAATCTGCATAACAGGGCTGACCATCGGCGCCTTTGCTGCCGCCAAATCCGTAGGGGCTAACCGGGCAGATCAGGGTGGCGGTGCGGATCTCATCGGAATAGTCGGTGATGAAGCGGTAGATGACGCCGGCCCCCATCGACCAGCCAACGAAATGCGCCTTCTGGATGTT
Organism: Anaerolineaceae bacterium; assembly: GCA_012797695.1. GTDB lineage: Bacteria > Chloroflexota > Anaerolineae > Anaerolineales > Anaerolineaceae > UBA6107. Next base: position 2,162 of record JAAZOQ010000422.1, read on the forward strand.
GAGCGCTTTGAGCAGAGAATGGATGTCGTCGCTCCATTCGCGCATTCCACGGGTAGAGTCAGCCAGCTTATCCTCTGTCCAACCGTAGCCACGCAGATCAGGTGCGATTCCCCAGAATCCCTGCGGCAGCGCCAGCATGGTTTCTTCCCAGTAGAGGGCAGAAGAGAAATTGCCGTGCAGGAAGATCACCGGGGTACCGTGTTCATCCCCAGAAAAATATACATTCTGCAGTAGACGGTCCGTTTGAACCTTGTGGCAGCGGATACCTGATAAAAGTGCAGGTTGTTCCATTTTTCCTCTCTTGTTATTCGCTTACTTTCTGATAAAGACGGCGGTTCCGGCCCTCGAGAGAATCTGAGCGTGGAGTACCGAGGTCAGCCAGATTAAGGATGAGCATATTGCCTTCGATACTGTAGCGGCCGTCGAAATGTCCGGTCAGACCTAAAGTGTGTTGGGTCTGGTCCATCTCGATCAATCCTTCCTGCGCCTGATAGGTGCCGGAGGAGGTGATCCCCATTTCGGGGTAGCCCGCCTGAAAAGTTCCATCACAATTGAACTGAAACCACAATCCGGCAAATGCCTGACCAGCGGGTTGTTGCCATTTTCCCAGAATGGAAGGGATCATCTTGGCTCCTATAGATGGGGGACGATCCCCAGCCGTTCGACTTCTTCCTGCAATTGGGCACGGAAATCAGGATGGGCGATGTTGATGAGTGCCTTGGCACGATCGCGCAGGCATAACCCCTTGAGATCGGCAATGCCATATTCGGTCACAATGGTGTCTACGTCCTGGCTGGGGATGGTGACTTCAGCTCCGGTGCTCAGGAGGGGTGTGATGGTTGAAATTTCTCCGTTCTTGGCCGTGGAACGCAAGGCAATGATGCCGCGTCCATTTTCAGACAGTTGAGCTCCGCGATGGGTATCGAGCTGCCCGCCGGTGCCGGAGAAATGCCGGGAGCCAATGGATTGCGAGCAAACCTGCCCCAATACATCCACCTGCAGCGCAGTATTGATGCTGATCATGCGGTAATTCTTGCCAATCACGTAAGGGTCATTGGTCACTGCCCCTTGCTGAAATTCAACTCCCAGGTTGTTATGGACGAAGTCGTAGAGCTTCTTGGTGCCCAAAGCAAAAGCGCCCACCATTTTCCCATTCCACAGGGTTTTTCGGCGATTGGTGATCACGCCAGCATTGTAGAGGTCAACCATCCCATCGGTGAACATTTCGGTGTGAATGCCCAGATCTTTGCGCTCCATCATGAAAGCGGTGATCGCGTTGGGAATGCCGCCGATGCCCAGTTGCAAAGTGGAGCCATCTTCAATCAGGCTGGCAATGTATCCGCCGATCTTTTCTTCGGCTGCGGTGGGGGGAACGACGGGGAGTTCGGCGACCGGAACGTGATTCTCGACCACGTAATCGACTTCAGAGATGTGGATCTGGGTATCGCCGAGCGTCCAGGGCAGATTTTCGTTGATCTCGAGGATCACGATATCCGCTGCCCGGATCAGTTGTTTTTCGAGCACCAAACCGAGCGAAAGTGACATGTAACCACGTGAATCGGGTGGGGTGGCTGAACCAAAGAAGACGTTGACACGTTCTTTGGCTGCATAAAGCTTCTTTGTAGCAGCTTCGTGTAAATTGTTGGGAATGTACGACTCGCGCCCCTGGCTGTGGACGGCGCGATCCGCAGCACCGTAGAACCAGTTTTCTACGAAGAAATGGCCATCCATGCTGGGGTCAAGCACGAAATCATAGGTGCCTAGCGGCAGGCAGACCCACACGCGGATATCTTCAAGGTGATCGCGGTGTTTGCCGAGTTCTGAGAGCAGCCCCGGCGGTTCAGAGGCCGCCATTGCTACCCCTAATGTTTGATGCGACTGCAACTTGCTGACTGCTTCGGGGATGCTGATGAGTTTCTGTTTATAGAGTTCTTGTGGGTTCATGCTGCACCGGGTATCCCGTCAAAAAGAGTATGGTAGTCTATCAGGGAGGCAGGTTCACTGCCTCCCCAGAAAATAGCAATTACGGCATGATAAATGCGGAGCCAGCCTGGTTGTAGCCCACGCCGGAACCGACAAAACAAACCAGATCGCCAGAATGAACCTTGCCCTTTTCCCAGGCGTCATCGAAAGCCATGGGCAGACAGGCAGAACCGGTGTAACCAAAGCGATCCATGACCCAGTGGGCTTTTTCGAGAGGCAGGCCTAAGGTCTCCTGTACCAGCTTGATGCTGTTCAAACGTACCTGGGTGTAGATGATCAGGTCAGCTTCGCTCAGTTCGAAATTGCCATTTTTGCCCAGTTCACGCATCCGGGCTGGCCAGCCTTCGTTATTCACTTCGGCAGGGAAGGGGGTGACGAGTTTGACTTTGGTGCGTCCGGCTTTAACACTTTCTTCGCTGGCAGGTTCGAAGGTACCGCCTGAGTAAATGCCCCAGGATTTGTGATACGAGCCATCGGCAAAGAAAGTCGAGGAAACGAAGCCGGGTTTGTCTGAAGCGGTCAAGATGGCTGCTCCAGCACCGTCGCCATAGAAGAAAGACATCACGTCATTCTCCCAATCGGCCAGCTTGTGCATCATATAAGCCCCGATGACCATCACGTACTTGAGGTTGGGGTTGGATTGGATCAATCCGGCGCCCAGGTTCAGCCCGGTCGGGAAGGAGGCGCAGGCACAGCCGACGTCGAAAGTTCCGGCATTCTTCGCGCCCAGTTTATACTGGGTGACGACGGAAGTGGCCGGGGTGATGTAATCGGGGCTGTCGGTGCCCAGAATGATAAGGTCGAGGTCTTCAGGTTTCAAACCGGCTTTCTGCAGTGCTTTCTTGCCTGCTTCTGCGGCCAGATCAGAAGTTGCCCAGTCATCTGGCGCGTAAAAACGGGTGGTGATCCCCGAGGATTTTTCGAATTTATCGATCACTTCGCCGAAATGCTCGCGCATCGAAGCGTTACTGCGTTCGATTTCGGGAAGGTACATACCGCTGGAAATGATGGTTGCGTGTCGAGTCATAGTTCCTCCATGTGAGATAGAAATAAGAGAAGGGTGGTATCTGGAAGACTAGGTACCCAGGACGATGCCGCCATCCACACTGATGGTTGTGCCATTTATGTAAGCAGCTTCATCCGAAGCGAGCCACAGATAGGTATTGGCAATATCTTCCGGTTCGCCCAGACGGCCGAGCGGTGTCTTAGCTCGCATGCCGGCCAGTACTTCCTCTGGCATCTTGGCAACCATTTCGGTCATGATGAAGCCCGGGGCGACAGCATTGACGCGCACGCCAGATTTGCCCAGTTCGCGGGCCCATACTTTGGTCATACCAATGACTGCTGATTTAGTGGCGACGTAGTTTGTTTGACCAAAATTGCCATAGAGTCCCACTACCGAAGAGGCATTAAGGATTACACCGCTGCCTTGTTTGATCATGTAGGGGGCCACGGCCTGAGCGCAGTTGAAAACGCCTTTGAGGTTAACGGAAACAACCATGTCGAAAGCTTCTTCGCTCATTTGTTTCACCAGTTCGCCATCTTTCACTTTCACGAATTGGGCATCGCGGGTGATACCAGCGTTGTTGACCAGAATATCCACATGACTGTATTTGGCAGCCACACTATCGACCCATTGCTGAGCCTCAGTGCGATTGCTCACGTCCACTTTGCTGAACATGGCGTCCGGTCCGAGAGAGGGGAGCAGCGCGTTGCCGAGTTCTTCTGAGACATCACAGATCGCGACGATTGCTCCTTCGCGGGCGAACATCAGAGCGGTTGCTTTACCGATCCCTGCTGCTCCCCCAGTGATTAATGCAACTTTCCCTTTTAGCCGCATTTTCTAACTCCTGGTTGTTATGGGATTGTGAAAAAGCCAGATCTTGCTTGCAGGCAGATTGGCCCCACCTGCTCCAACAATATAGCAAAGGCAGGTTACAAATCGGTTACAAAAGTGAATCAGAACCAATGATTTGTTTTTTTTTCTGCGCAAAGCGTGGAAAATAGGACCAGACTTACCCCGAATTTTTTTAGAGATAGAGATGAAGATCCGGGCACGAAATGTTTTTAAAGGAAAGGTCCTGAGATTATCCCTGGAGCAGTGAATTACGAAGTTGTCATCAAGATCGGCGCTGGCGAAACGATTGTTGTTGTCACCCCCCAGAAATTGGTCGAGAGTCCAGGCTTGAGGGCTGGATGGGGAGTGCAGATTTGTTTTGAGATCGTGAGGAGAAATAAAAAAGCCGGCGCTTGCGCCGGCTTTTTTATCTTAGTAGCTAATTGAAGTATCCTGCGACTGCTGCCCCGATCAGGGTGGAATCTTCTGTCTTGACGAACTCGCAGTAGGCGTGATGCTTTTCATTTAAAAACTCGCGAATGTACGCGTCCAGTTTTGGACGCAGCAAGATCGATTTATAGAAAGTTGTTCCTTCTGCAGAAATACAAACCGCGTGGGAAGGTTCCCGGCCTTTGCCTTGCTTGATAATGATCCCGGCCAGATTGACGGTGACCAGTTTGGCGACCCGATCGAAAAGGCAATCCAGAATCTGATAGAGAGTTTCAGCGTCCCCTTCGCCGCACATCTGTGCCAGCGGATTTTCTCCGTGGGGGTCTTCAGTGAATTCGCTGATCTCTTTCATGGTGAAAGCCGAATTTTTCTCGAATGCTTCAGTGAAGACGGCCGAAAAAAGGCCGTCTTTCACAGCTTGGACCACGGTGGCAGAGGCGGTCTGGTGCAGATAAGCCCCAGAGATCATTTTTTCGAAGATATGGTCCCCTACGTTAGCAGAAGCGTGGTCGACTTGTTTTTCGAACTCTCCTTGCTGGATGTGATCAAACCCGCCTGATTCCATATTAATGGCCATCTTGCCGGGCATTTTGGTGATTTCCGGGACTTTCAGAATCTCTGAACAGTTTTCGATGTAGCAGGTGTTGGTGCCTGTGCCCAGGATGAAGCCAATGTAATCATCATACTCACGGGCGCCGCTTTCGGCGATACCTCCCAGCATGGTGGCAACGGTGTCGTTGATAATGACGAACTTTTTGGGCGCATATCCTCTTGCGGCCAGGACCTGGTTGATGGTCTCCCCCAGCACCATGTTGTCGGTGTCACTGATCGTGATTTCTTTGTTGAAGTGGATCAGTTTTCCGTCTTTGTTGGGCAAAATATCGGTCGGGAATGAGAAACAGAAGCCCACTTTGTCACTGACGCCCATGATGGGCTCAAGGTAAGCAACCAGCAGGTTGATGAATTCCACTTTGGTCAGAGGCTTTTGTGAACCCGGCATGGGATGCTTTTTAAAGTAATCGATCACTGCCTTTTTTTGCTCATCAAAGTGAACTACCCCGATGCGCAAATTGGTGCCTCCGGCATCCATTACGATGATCTTTTCATTGACCGGAATTTTTCCTTCCGTCGAGATGTAGGTTGGGATCATCAAGAGCGGCTGCGAAAATTGATTCAGTCCCCGCACCATTTCCTGGATGAAGGTTTGAGTGGTTTCTTCCAGGTCGAAGTTTTCTGCGTGCATACCATATTTCTTCATAAAAGCATTTACGTCGGGGACCATCATCAGTAGCTACCTCGCATTAAGAGTAAATGGAAGATAAGAAAAACTTCCTCTTTCATTTTAATTCATTTTGGTAAATTTGCCTGATTCCCGACAAGAATGATCAACGAATTGCGTTAAACAGTTATTTACCAAAAATTAATCTTTTTTCAAATAAACTACCGCTAAGATTATTTCCAATAAACAAAAATAATTGTATAATCAGACCGTTCTCTTAAAAATAATTAATCTAATATTTGTTTAGCAATCTAAGGAGGCGGGATGGATTCCATTTTTCACAGGTTGACCAAGTTGATTCACTGGGCAATCTTAATTTGTTTAATGGCCTCAATTTTTGGCGAAAGTGCTATTGTTTCTGCTCAGTCGCTTAAGGAAGTTACTACTAAAGATGCATCCTCCACTTCGGGAGTGGATCAATGTTACGCATTGGATGTAGTTTTTATTGTGGATCAATCTGGATCAATGTCGGGTACTCAAAGTAATAATTACAAGGATGCTACTGACCCACTCGATCAACGGAAATATGCAGTGGAGTCAGCAATCGATCAGTTGACGGATAACGCGCTGGATCGCTGCCCAAATTCAGTTCACCGTGTTGCAATAATTTCCTTCGGCTCGGAGGCTCGGGTAGATTTAGGGGTTAGCCAGATCAATCCAGAAACAGCCAATGAAGCGGAAGTGATTCGTGCTCGTTTGAAACAGAGTGTTCAGGCGATCAATATGGATGAGACAGACCCTTTGGATGCCTTTGAACTTGCCAAATCTCTGTTTACAAAAGATTTTCGTGCTGATACGTTGCCCAGTGATAGTGGGACTCGGAAAAAAGTGATCATTTTTATCACGGATGGTGAACCTCATCCAGATCCGGTTGAGCCACTTGCTCCCTATATTGAACGGATGGAAAAAGAAATCGATGAGGATTTCCCATTTGACGAAACGCTGAAAAATCAAGAAGCTTGTTTCAGTACTTTGGTTGATCGCTACGAAGACCTCGATAAAGCGCCTCAGGAAGAAATAAATAAATGTTTGTCTGATTATCGGGTGGATCAAAAACAATTGGACAACAGTTATTACATTTTTGGCCTCTTCCTTAAATCGACTTCGGATTACAAATCAATTGCGGATACCTGGCAGCGAATTGTCTCTTCGCATCAGGGGAAAATGATTATGCTCAGTAATAACCGCGATGACCTGAATAGTGATATTCGCACAATCCTATCGAGTTTGATCGGTACCAAACTTAATGTGGTGTCTTGTGGTAAGTTTGCGGTGAATCCATATCTTAAGCGCGCTATCTTGACATTCTTCAAGAACGATCCAAAGACCTCAGTAACAATTTCTTATCAAGATGCGGCAGGGCAGACCCATACAGTTACAGATGGGAATGTGGGGGATAGTGGCGGTTTCAATATTGCTGAGCATAATACAGACCTGAGTGGTTTGAATGAACGTTATGTGATCGACACCCCCTATCCCGGTATTTGGGAAATCACTGCAACTGCAGGTGGCTGTGAAAATCTGGATGCTTACTATGATCCGGTAGTTATTGATCCATCTCCATATCAGCCGAATCTGCCGGCAGAAATTGCGGAATTCACTTCTGCTCCATACTATGATAAGTATCATCCCAATTACCTGGAATATCAGTTGAAAGATGTGGATGGGGCTATCTTGTCACAGGCAGACGACCCACGCCTGGCAATAGATATTGATATGAAAGTAACCGGCCCACAAGGAACTGTGGCCTATACAATGGCATGGGATGCAGCCGATAAATTATTCCGAACGACTGATCCCATTCAGGTACCTGAAGAAGGAGCCTATACCATCAGCATGGTGGGAACTTATTACGATCATGCTGGGCCGGTTTCTGTGGCATCTACCAATTATTCCGATATCTTCACTGAGCGAAAAACGTTGTTCGATCAAGAGGGGATTACTTTTAACGTTCATGGCGTTACTCCATTCGTTATTGTGGTGGATCAACCGAAGGCAGATCGTTCACTTGGTGCAGTTCACGATACAATCTTCAGCGGATGGCCGTTGAAGATACACCCGATCAATGTTTCGGTGAGTCTTCTCGATCAAAATGGTTCTCCGTTAAAACCAGAAACTGTCTTAACCGATCCAGATTCTCCATTTGAAGTAACGGTTGTTTCTGGAAAACAATCTACTTCACCAATTACTCTAACTGAAGATCCTACTAAACCCAATACATATACTGGCCAAATTACCAATTCTGAGTTTACCGGGAAGCAAAATATCCAGGTGAAATTGGTGAGCAAGTATAACGAATATTATCGTCCGCAAGATGAGGTGATTACCGTC
>JAAZOQ010000423.1 GCA_012797695.1 Anaerolineaceae bacterium
CCCTTCTTCTTCCTCACCGGCATGACGGCGGTCTTCGTCAGCATTGCCGTCTCAGCCGTTGGCCTGTTCCTGCTGGGGGCAGTCATTACCCTGTTCACTGGCCGTTCGATCTGGTTCTCGGGGATGCGTATGGTGCTGTTCGGCTTGCTGGCCGCCGCGGTCACCTTTGGCATCGGCCGTCTGATCGGTGTATCCATCGGCGGATGATTTTTTTTGAGTATGCTATCCAAAATCATTCAGGGTGAGACGATCACCCTGAATTTTTTTTATTTTTTTCCTGGCTTCAAACCCGCCTGGCCCCTCATTTCCTGTTATAGAATTAAAGAAGCCTATCGCACAGTGAGGGAATCATGAAAAAAATCATCCGATTCAGCGGGCCAGTTCTCTGTTTGTTTCTGTTGGCAGCCTGCACGCACTCCATCAGCACACCAACCGAAGAAATCACATCCATCCCTTTACCAGCCACTGCCGAGATCACGCGCACGCCACTGCCTCTGCCTACTGCTACGGCAACGATCGCTCCGATAGGAGAAATCCAGGAAATTCCCTCGGGGTATGTTTATCTGGGGGACCCGCAAACAATGGCGCTTGGCTTCAATATGGATGCCGGGGGAGGCATTGGCAGCCTGCTTTACCACGGCCTCGAAATGATTGATGATGACGATTTCGGTCGCTACTTCAATTTCTCGCCTTACGATGGCGGGGACCAATACGTTTGCCAGCCGAATAATTGTTTCACGACCTGGGGATGGAACCCGCTGCAAACCGGATCTGTGGATTCCTTCCCGGCCAAGGTACTCGAATACCGCCGCACAAATGACAGCGTGTATATTAAGACCCAGGCGGTAAACTGGGGGCACGGGAGCCAATATGCCGACGTGATCTTCGAAACCTGGGCCTGGGAGCGGACAAACTATTTTGAGCTTCTGATCCGATTGAATCACACTGGCGAGGATACGCATCAGTTAGCCAGCGCTGAATTCCCGGCGGCTTATTTTGGGAAGGCCCTCCCGATCCAATATGGATATACGGGGAGCGAGCCTTTCAGTGCAGCACCGATCCAGACATACGATTCGTATACTTACGACCTGGGCACCGCAACCAACCCCCCACTGATCCCTTCTGAAAACTGGCTGGCCTTTGGCAACCAGGAGGGAGTCGGCTTGAGTCTGGTGGTACCCAACCAGAAGTACCTGACCCCGCAATGGGAGGATATCTTCCTGCGCGGGGCTTCGCCCGCCCCGATTGGGTACATTGCTCCGATCGCCTATTTTGAAACACAGCCCGATGCCGTCATCGATCTGCATTTCTACCTGATCCCCGGGGATATCGAGAAGAATCGCGCCATCATCTACGACCTGCTCCCACACACCTCCTGGACCTTCGACCTGAATTCATCCGAGGGCTGGAGCACTGGAAACGACTCGCTTAAAGTGAGTGATGGGGTTTTGACCACCGCGGTCTCAGAAGATGAACCGCTTACCTCAGCGGCACCTCTCGATCTGTATGGATCACAGGCAGCAACGATCAAGGTGCAATTGAAGGAAACGTCAGCGGACTTACCGCTGTGCCTGCAATTCTTGACCCAAAAAGATTGGGCCTGGGATGACACTAAAATGGTATGTTCCCCCATGAATACGGAGCCATCCCAGACGGTCCAATTCGACCTTTCGCAGAACTCAGCCTGGCAGGGAAACCTCATCACCCGGCTGCGCTTGAAGACAACCCCCGCCAGCACACTGGCCATCGACTGGATCAAAGTGATCCATCAATATTACGGCTGGGAGTTCGACAACCTCCAAACCACAGACGGCTGGGTAGCGCTGCATGACGTATCGCCGCTCCAGATTCAAGACTCCATCCTGACCGCCAACAGCACCTCTGAGGACCCCTATATGACCTCGCCCTACCTGGGAATTGCTGCTGCTACGTACTCCACCCTGCAATTGCGCATGAAAGTAGAGCATGGGAACTTTGGGGAAATATTCTTTGCCACTGAGGCAGAGCCAAATTACATCGAAGAAAACTCACAGTCTTTTCCAATCATTGCCGATGGAAAATACCATGATTATGAGATCAACCTGGCTGACCTGGCAACGTGGAAAGGGCAGATCACCACTTTGCGACTCGATCCGACTGACGCTGCGGGCAGCTTTAGCATTGATTATTTGCGTATTCTCCCGCGGCAATTGAGCTTTGACCCCTTTCTGCAAACAAACTGGGATTTCACCCTGGGTTCAGCGCTGGGATGGCAAAATAATACACCAACCGTGCCGGTGGCCCCGGATGGACTGACAGTGCAGCTCTCTGCGAGTGCACCGCTTACCTCCCCAGGCGGATTCTATTTTTACGGCAGCAGTGCTGACTCTGTCGAGATGCGAGCCACAAGCAGCGCTTCTTCTGGTGATCTTTGCCTGCAATTCACAACCCAGCAAAGCCCAGAATGGAATGATGAAAAAAAATCCTGCCTTCCCCTCACTGCCGGGTCAGATACCCCCTACGATTTCTCGCTGGCACAAGTTCCCCTGTGGAAAGAAGGAACCATTACCGCACTGAGATTCTCCGTCTCAGAACCAACCGTTCTGACCATCAGCCTCATTAAAGTCATTCCCGGTCGGTATGCCTGGGAATTCAATTCTGCGCCAAACCACGACGGTTGGTCTGCCTGGAATCAGATCACTCCCCTCACCGTGAAAGACAATGCAATCCAATTTTCCGCCAGCGGTGACGACCCTTATTTAGGCGTGGAGAACCTCGCGATTCCTGGAGCTGATTTTTCACAGATGGTCATAAGAATGAAAACTTCGGCTAACGGTGAGGGGCAAATCTTTTTTACCACCCTGGCTTCACCCGACTGGTCGGAACAGCAATCGATCCATTTCGCGGTAACGGGAGACGGCGAATACCATGAATATATGATCGACCTGTCGGCAGTGCCGACGTGGAACGACATCGTTACGCAAATTCGCCTGGACCCTCTGGATAATAGAGGAGAATTTGCGATTGATTACATCAGGATCGAGAAAAAAGGCCAATAAAGCGGTAGATTTGCCTTTCCGCTCGGCACAGTAAGTTGCTTCGTCCAGATATCTATTCCATTGGCTGGCAATGGGGGCAAAAATACACGTTGCCGCCCAGATAAGCCTGGCGGGTAAGCGCGCCGCCGCAAACCGGGCAGGGCTGCTCAAGAGTTTTGTTGCTCATCCGGGTAACGTAACTGCCGGGGTTGCCAAACAGGTCTTTTTCGGTATCGCGGCCGCCGCCCCGGGTCATGGCCTGCAGCGTTTCTTTGATGCTGCGGAAGAGTGCCTGCCGCTGCGGCTCCGTCACCTCGGCCAGTTTGCGGCGCGGATTGAGACGGGCGACGAAGAGGATATCCTGCAGCACACCATTGCCCAGGCCTGGAATGCGCTGTTCGGTGGCCAGGAAAGCTTTGAGACTGAGGTTGGCAGGGCTCGC
>JAAZOQ010000067.1 GCA_012797695.1 Anaerolineaceae bacterium
GATCAGGTCGATGGTTTTTTCCTGCACCAGTTTCAGGGCATCCAGCGCGTTCTCACAGGCCAGCACCGAATAGCCTTTGCGCATCAAGGCCCGCTGCATGACTTCCAGCACAGAGGCTTCATCTTCCACTGCTCTGATAGGCTGGCCAGATGCGGCAGCGTCTTGAGGGGCAGCTCAATGAACATTTGTGTGCCGCCCCTGGGGCTGGATTCTGCCCAGATGTTGCCCTGATGTTCGGTGATGATGCCGTGGCATACCGAGAGCCCCAGGCCGGAGCCTTCGGGCTTGGTGGTGAAGAACGGGTCGAAGATCCGCGGCATGAGTTCAGGCGGAATGCCGCTGCCATTGTCCTCTATGGTCACCCGCAGACACTTGCCGGTGTTCATCTGCTGAAAATAATGAGTGGGGCCGAACTCGGTCGTGACCGTGATCATGCCGTCCTTGCGTTCTGCCGGGATGGACTGAATGGCGTTGGTGACCAGGTTAAGCAGCACCTGCTTGATCTGATAGGGATCGGCAGCGGTCTCGGGCAGCAATGGGTCAAGATGATATTCACAGCGAATGGAGCGCTTGTTCAGCTCGAAGGAGATCATTTCGATGGTGTTTTGTACGAGCAGGTTCAGGTTGACCATCTTTTGTTCGGGGGTGTGCTGCCGCGAGAAGTCGAGCAGGCTTTGCACGATCGTCGAAGCTCGCTTCGATTCGGAGATGATCTTCTTGAGGTCATATTGATCCTGCTCACTGACGGATTGTTGGTGCAGGATTTCGGCCCACAGATTGATTGCCGTCAACGGGTTATTGAGCTCATGGGCAACACCGGCGACCAGCTCGCCAATTGCGGCCAGCTTTTCGCTCTGGACGAGCTGCTGCCGTGTTTTGCGCAGGGTCTCGATCTGCACCTGCATCGCATCGACCAGTGATTGCCGGTAGATGGCGTTGGCAACCAGGTCCGCGATGGCAGACAGCAAGCGTACCTTGCTTTCATCCAGGCAGGCAGAAGAATTGACGCAAAATACTCCCAGCGATTGGTTGTGGGCAATCAAGTCGAAGGCCAAAAAGGATTCGGGATTGCTTTGCTCATTTCTCTGCCGGCGAATGGGTTGAGAAGTGCCGGCAGAGGCAGTTGCGGTGTGATTGGGCGACGCGAGGAGCGGCTTTACCTCGGGGTAGAGGTCGAAAAATTCTTCCAGCGTCATGTCTTCCCACGTGCAGCCGTGGCGGAAAAAGAAGGGCATCGACTTGCTTGAATCGGGGATGATGAGTGCGGCATTATCCGTCTGGCAAACGTCGATCACTTGGTGAATGACGACTTCCGGGATTTCAGGCAGAGATTGGGCGTTGCGCAGTGCCAGCGAGAGACTGTTGCTGGCGTTGAGATGATCGATCTGCGCCTGGCTTTTTTGAAAGAGAGAGATCTTGTTGATGGCCAGGGAGACCTGCGTGGCAATGGTCTGGCTGTAATGGATGACCTCGTCGCTGAAGGGAGTTTCAGCCGTGCTGCCCAGAAACATGGCACCAAAATCAGAGAGCTCCGATTTGAGCGGGAAAACCAGAAAAGAGGCAAAGGGTAATTTCTGGATCAGTTCGAATCCGTGATAATCCCACTCTTCCTTTGTGACTTCAAGAAAAGGTTGTTCCTGGGCCAGTACTTCACGGGTAAAAGAAGGTCGGCAGGCCGGGAGGCCGATGCTGAGAAATTCTTCTTTTCTCTTGCCGGCTGCGGCGATGGCCTGAACGTGCTGGTCTTCTTCCTCCCATAGTGAAAATCCGCAAAAATCGATCTTGAGCTCTTCCTGCAAATGATCGGCAATTTTTTGCAGTGCCGCGTGAACGTCATTTTCTTCGAGCGAGATTTGGATCAACTGGTTGAGGGTAGAGGTGAAGCGATGCCGTTTCGCGCAATTCAGTTCGTTGGTTTGCGCTTTGAAGATCACAGCCAGAATGTGGCCGAGATGGCTCATAAAAAGCGCATCGCTGTCTGTCCAGAGTCGGTCTGTTCGGGTAGTGGTCAGGGCGACGCAGCCGATCACCTGCGCGAATTGGCCGAAAACGGGCTGAACGAACAGCGCATGAATTCCCCGTTGGGTCAAGAACAGACGATCACTTTGTGCTTCTTTTGGCAGTTCAGCCGGGGAATCAATCCGCACCACACTGCCTGCCAGGGTTTTCTGGCTGCACCAGGGGAGGTCTTGCTTCTGTGACAGCGAGCGGAGTTCAGCTCCCCAGGCAGAGGGGGTACTTTTTGCAAAAATCTGCCAGCTATTTCGTTTGGCGTCGTTAAGGCAGGCGAAAGCAGTATCTACCGTCAGCGCATTCAGAAGATGGGTCAGGGTAAGCGAGAGAAGAGCCTTCGTTTCTGCGGCAGAGGCGTAAATCGAATCGGCCAGTAATTGGTCCAACAGGTGGAGGAGATATTCGTTTGAGCCTAAACTTTCACTGCTTGCTTTCGGATTCATTGGATATCCAGAAATATCAGGATGGAAAGTTCACTGCAATAGCGATGATCCGAGCGTCGGCGGTGGAATCCCCCAGGGCAATCTCTTCGGTGAGGTAAATCTCAACTAACA
>JAAZOQ010000424.1 GCA_012797695.1 Anaerolineaceae bacterium
ATGCAGGTGCAGAAAAGTGAGCCTACGATGGCGAAAAACCAGCGGTTGGGCAGGCCCAGGATTTTGGCTTTTTTATCAGGCAGCAGCATTTTGCCCCAGATCAGTCCGCTCAGGGCGAACATGAAGCAGATCTCAATGTTCAGGCCAGAGAGGATCAGGAAAGCAGTCTTCCCCGGGGCGCCCCAGACAGGTGCATAGTTGGTGAAATGGAGGACGAGCGAATTCCAGATCTCGTTGATCCAATCCATGCCCCAGAAAGTCAAGGCAGCCAGAACGAGGCTCCAGTTCCTTTTTTCGACTTCTACAGTGTATACGTAGAAGAACACGGCCAGCAGGGGAATCACGTACCATTGGAAAGTGGCAGGATCCCGCAAAATGGATAGTGCTTGCTGTGCAGATTCGGTTAACATACCTGCTCCTTAAAAATAAGAATAAGAATTCTTATTTATTCTGCGTCCGAAACAACAATTTGGCAAACAAGAAACCCACCTGAATTGTTTTCTTTGATCTCTTTTCTTTGCTAATATATTAGGTATGAAAGAGCAACCTTTTCCCTATCTGGAGCCAAGAGGCTTTTCTCGCCCGATCCCATTGGAACGCTGGCTACCGGATTGCCCGGTTGGGGTAATCGATCAGTATCTGTACCAGAGGCAAAACGAAGCGGGCTGGGTATTGGATCCATTTGGGGCCAACCCATTGCTTGATCTTGAGGCTGCGCACAGCCAACGCGTTTTAGCGGCTATCAATAACCCGGTGCTGGTCTTCTTACTGCGGATGCTGGCTCACCCCAGAGAAAAAAGAGAATTCGTATCCATAATTTCACGGCTGGCTTCGCAATCACGGGGTCAGGAACGGTTGGAATTACACCTGAAACGTCTTTATCAGACACGATGCCAGAACTGCCGTTCCGAGGTTCAGGTAGAGGGATATCTCTGGCAAAGAGGCAGCGATCAGCCTTTTGCCAAGCTGTATACCTGCCCAAGCTGCGGGGATACGGGTGAGCGGCCCGTTACTGAAGAGGATCTGCAAATACTGGAGCCTTTGCGCAGAGGAGAAGCGCTTCATCGCGGACGTGCTTTGGCACGTGTACTTCAGGGTAGTGAGCTGGATCGAGAGACGGTGAGTGATGCATTGAAGGTTTATCAATCCCGGCCATTGTATGTGCTCTTTACTCTGCTGAATAAAATAGAGGGAATGATCTGGGAGGAAGGGGAAAGAGAACTGGCGGATGCTATCATGATCAGCCTGCTTGAAGCCGGAACCTCTTTGTTTACCTGGCCGCTGACCAATAATGCTCCTCATCTTCTCAACGTACCGCAGATCTTCTTTGAAAGGAACCTGTGGAGCGAGCTGGAAAGGTGCATTGATCTCTGGTCACAACCCGCCCCTCAGGTCGAGATCAAATTCTGGCCCGAGTTACTTGAGAAAAAGGGTATTTGCCTATTTACCGGCCCGATCCGCAATCTAAAATCGCTGCCAGATGAAGTGCAGATCACTTCTCTTCTGTGCCTCCCTCCCCGGCCAAGTCAATCTTTCTGGACACTTTCAGCTTTATGGTCGGCCTGGCTATGGGGAAAAGAGACTGCCAAGACCTTCACTCAGGTGCTGGACCGGCGCCGTTTTGACTGGCATTGGCATTCACGGGCTTTGCAGCAGGCTTTTGCGCACTCGGTCAAACTGCAGGCCCCGCCCGGGGAAGTGTATCTGCAAATCAGTGAAGTCAATGCCAATATGATCTTTGCTACCTTTGCCGCAGCGGCTCAGGCCGGTCTTTTGCTCAAGGGTTGTGCTTACCAATCCGTAGAAAAACCTGTACAGTCCATCTGGCAAAAGAATGAGCGCAATCTGGTTCCGGTTCTTTCACCGGCAGCTTATTCACTGGCGGCACACGCGATGCGTTCTTTCTTGCTGGAGCGTGGGGAGCCGTGTGAGTTCTCGCGCCTGTATACAGTAGCCCTTACTGAGTGGGCGCGTAAAGGGCATCTCTCCCTGCCAATTGCAGAATTCGATCAGGAGAAGAGCAGTGAAATTCAGATGGGGGTGGAAAAGCTTTTTACCGATCATGAAAGTTTTCGCCGTTACGATGCTTCTTCACAAGAACTCGACTCTGGAAAGTGGGGACTGGTTGATTGGGAGGGTGCCCAAACCGTGCTTGATGATCGTATCGAAACAGCCATCAATGAACTTTTGCAGAAGACAAATTCTTTGCCGTCATTATCGATCCGGCAGGCTCTCAACCAGCAATTCACTGACTGCTTGACCCCGGCCAGCCCGGAAATCGAGGAGATCTTGGTTTCTTATGCAAATTGGCAAGACGCAGAACTTGCCTGGCGATTACATGAAAATGAGCTTCAAGCGAACCGTCTGGCGGATTTGAAAGAAATGAAACGACTGCTGCAGCAGTTGGCCCCCCGATTAGGATACGAAACTCGGGAAGAAGAAATTTGTCTCTGGCAAGAGGGGAAACGCGTAGCCTACTGCTTCTTCCTTTCGACCCAGGCGAATCTATCCACGGCAATCGATGCCTGGACGGGACGGGAAGGTGTGCCAGTTTTTCTTTTCCCGGGCAGTCGGGCTAAGCTGTTATATCAAAAGATGATGCGGGATGGAAGGCTCAGGGAACGCAGTTCTGGCTGGCAGTTGGTCAAATTCCGTGCCTTACGCGCTCTGGCGGCTCAATCTGACTTGAATCGGGCTACCTGGGCGATGGGGCTCGGAAATGATCCCATCGAGGAAGCGGCCACGACTCAACTGCGCATATTTGGCTGAGGCTCGAGGGTATTCGGGGTGACTGCCGGGCTGGTTAGTTTCTTCCCATACCAGAGAATGATCCAGAGTACCAGGCC
>JAAZOQ010000068.1 GCA_012797695.1 Anaerolineaceae bacterium
CGCGCCGTGAGCTGAGAAGGGGGGCTGGCATAGAGACGTGAGAAAATGCCGGCACGTTGATTACTGCGGGTCTTTGGAAAGGTCTTCTCGACCTAACCCATTAGCGAATTTATGCAGCGATTTAATCACGAAGCGATATAGATTTGTACGCTGCTATGGATACAAATCTATATTTGTAACTACTCAGCCTGAGAAGAAAGGTTCTCCGATTTTGGGGGTGAATGGGCTGCGAAGCAGCCCATTCACCCCCAAAATCGGTCTTCTTTGCGCTAACGGCTGAGTGGTTACCTATATTTTAATAAACTAGATTTGTATATTTTATAGACCGGCTGAGATTTCCAATGGCTGGTCAGAGCCGTAAGCCCTCTACGATCATTGCCAGGTTGGAAGGGCGTCTTTGTGTATCTTTTGTTAAAGTGACCCCTATCTTTGCTAATCAATCTACCTTGATTCAACATGGCGGACCCGTCATGGAATTGCAACGATTTTAAAAACTATCACCTCGAATATGGCCAAATTTGTATTCCTGGAACGGCGCATTTGTAAGATATTTAGACGAATGGGGCTTGTTATTGTGTGTATAATAACTATAGAGGTCTGTTTTTTGTGCTCTCAACTGTAAACCTAACTGAATAATTCTCATCAAGGACATACTTGGTTAATTCCATTCAGAACGTATTACACGGCATGCTTATTTGAAACACAATGGAAGAAACACTGGTCGTAAAGAAGATTCGATCGAATCCATGCCTGGTGATAAAGGTTGATCTTTCGGGACACATAGGAAGGTTGTGCATACCTTTTACCCGCGATTTAACCTTCTTTAATTGCGGATGATCCCGGTAATTCCTCTCGTTTTGCCGGTGTCACTTCTATCGATCTTTGGTGATGTGGCCCAAGGTGTTTGGGATCAAAACGACGCTTTGGCATTAGAAATTTATTACGCGACCCCTCTGTTGCGTAGTATGTAACAAGTGATCATTATCAATCCTACTTGTGAGGCACATGTTATCGAAATAGGTTGTCCATTTATCTGTTAATTGGGGGATTAGAAAATGTGGCTTTTGAAATTCATCAAGTATGTTATCGTGAAAACCATTCAATCTATTAATCCCAAAGCCATAAAAAACAAAATTGTTGGTAGAAACCATAACAAAAAAGAGCTAGCGCATCAGCGGACAAAAAAATCTTATGTGAGTGAGGCTGATGAGGTTGGGCAATCCTACTTTGGCCAATCTTCTTGGTCAACCAGATCGGATGGAGAAAAAGTTTTCCCCGGGCCTTCCAAAGACTGTTTTGTCCCAGGTAGCCCTCAAGGTCTACAAAAAAATGTTGTGGTAGACCAACCCAATGAAATTACTGACCCGTTTATCGGTGATGTTTGTATATCGCAAGAACTTAGTGAAAACGATGAGCCTTTGTTGCTAAATTAGGCGACGAATATGGCAATAGCACAGGGGGAAAATATGTCTGCCTGCGGTCTACATATGCAGTCTGATAAGGATAAACCTGGTGAGGTACAAGATTGGTTGTCCCCATCCACCTTCCAAAATGGGGAAGGAAATACAGGAACGTTGGACGATGCAGGTCATAATCATAAAGAAAATGCTGATGATAGCCAGGAATGTAATGGAGATATAGGTGTCATGGACGCAGATAATAACACCGATGGTATTTGGAAAAGGGAAGATGATGTAATTGCCCATTTTGAAGGTGCCATTCTCGATGGAGATTTTCCAAGAGGATTAAAGAGATTTGAAAATAGTTTTTCAAAAAATAATGCCAGAAAAAACTATTATTCAATATTTATCGAACGAAGATCCTTCATGCCACATTTACCAGAACAAGAGATCGATCTATTTCTTGATAATTTAAAGATGGACAAATTAGACGAAATTTGGGATTGGCCATTATTTACCGTTGAGAATTATTTTTATCACGTGCTACAAGGTTTTGAATTCGTGGGTGATTTGCCCATTTCTGACCAGGCATATAAACAGTTGGTTGAATATATCCGGCGCAACGCGCAAAAAGATGGGATGATCGATCCCAAAAAAGTTCCACCGGTGCTTTACTTGATTAGTATGGTTTTTTGCGCTCGTTATTCCGAGTCTGATGCCAGAGCTTTTTGGAGTCCCTATGCAAGGATGACATGGGGATTGGAAAGTGCTTCAGCGTCATTTCAACCCAGGTGTCGAAAACATTTTATAAATTGCCGCAACGATTTGCACCAAGCTCTGTCATTGGATTTTGATTACCAAAAAAGGGGAGATGTTGTTCGCCCGGTTTACCAGCATGCCATTATTCCAAGTTACCTTCAGGTACATTTTGCAGAATGGTTGGTAAATAATTTCGAATCTGTGATGCAATACTCCTCTGAACAATTACCCATGATTTTGCAGAATGAGAAATCTCTAGATTATGTACCTCAACGATTGAGGGACTTCATCCGTGACGAAAAAACTAATGAAACGGCTGCTCGCCTCATTACCCGGATGTCAAATGCCATAAGACTATTTCACGAAACTGAACGGACAGATGCAGTTGAATCGGTCATAAGTTCTTCAATTGAGAAATCTTTATGGCAAGCGATTTATAAAACATTGAATATTGATCAATCTCGTCTGATGAAATTACGGAAAATAACGCCACGCCTTGAATGGTGTTGGGATTGCGAAGAGGAGGAATTATTTCTCAACCTATCCAATATTCGCTCCAATCGTAGCGAGAAGCCGGATTGTGTTACATGGGTTGATAAAGAAACGGAGTATCTGAAGGGGAAGGGTGTTCTTGCCAAAATTTATCCATGGAGGATGAAGTCTGGAGACTGGGAGGTTGACCCAATTAGGGTTGAAGCAGAAGGCTTGCTAGATGGTAGTATTTTGGTCCTTTCAGAGGAATTTGACCTTAATAAAAATAAGCAAGGACAAACAGAGCATATTATTTTTGAGCGCGACGTACCGCAAATGGAAAAACCGCTCATGTTCTTTCGGGTTAAATCCCGCAAAGATAAAAACAATATTGCTCTGCATAAATCACAGATTGATTCCGAGGGTAAATGGATTGTAGCTGCTAGTGAGTCATTTCAAATTACAGATGAAACTGGAAATAAGGTCACCCCCCACAGCTTAAATCTGCCTTCTCTACTGATGAAGTCTGGATTTATACAGGCCGGTTTATATAATATACAGTCACCGGTTACCGTCCAAGTCGGAGAGAGAATTATTGTGTTCAAAGGTTTGGAGGATCAGCTAGAACTCAATCCATCACTTGAAGGAAAAGAGAAAGTGTCTGGGTTAGCCCCGGATGTTCCCCCAGTTTATTGTTCACAGGAAGTAGCTTTTCAATTTTCATTTGACCAGCAAGCTCATCCTTTACAGAGAACCTGGCTGACAATTCGCCGCAGTGGTGAGCTTGTGCAGTCCATTCTGTTGTCCAGCTTGCAAAGTGGGAATAAATTGAAGGTGAAAGAAAATCAATTCACGATCGAGCTGGATTCGTATCTCGAACAACCGGGGGCTTACAGTCTTAATTTGTTACACAATATGAAACCATTGCTTGATGAACCAGTTCAATTTGCCTGGTTACCCGAGGAAGTTGAAATACTTGGCCCAGATTTGGATACTTGTTATTCGCCCCTCAATCCACTTGGGATAACAATCAAAGGTATACCCGTAGAACAAATCATGCCGATCTATGATGAAAAGGCCAAAATCTTCACAGAAGAGGGCAATATCAAAATTGAATGGCGAAATCTACGACGTTCACAATGTCGTTTTGCTATTAATTGGGAAGGTTCGCTGATTTCTTTCTGCTGGAAAGTTAATAGGGTTTCAGCCTGGATCGAAGGTGGTAGTAATAAGGAACAGGTTTTTGAAGGGCAAGAACAAAATGTTGTATTGCAAGTGCGAGGCCAACCCAAGGAGGAATTTTCCTGGATTATCCGGGATCTAGGGAAGTCACGCAAGACTCAATTGAATGCTAAAGGAGAATTCACCGAAAAGTACGTTGAAACTGAAATAAGAGATATGCTTTTTGAGAGTGATCAA
Source organism: Anaerolineaceae bacterium (assembly GCA_012797695.1). GTDB lineage: Bacteria > Chloroflexota > Anaerolineae > Anaerolineales > Anaerolineaceae > UBA6107. The sequence continues at coordinate 4,050 of JAAZOQ010000068.1, forward strand.
GCACAATCCACCGTTTTAATTGCAATCCGTGACTATACCTGGGATCTTTTTAAATATTGTAAGTTGCCTGGTGTCGAATCTATCAAGGGAAATTACCAGAGACCTGAGTTGAAAATTGAATTGAAACAGCCCAGAAAACTTCGTGGAAACTATACTATTCAGGTCAGGCACAAGAATAACCCAATGAACCCCAAAGTCCTTGCGGATAAAGTAGAGACGCTTGAAAATAATCTTGTTTTTCAAGTCGATTTAGTACCAGGTGAATATCGAGTAGAAATCCTCCTGTGTGAAACGCTTATCCCATCATCATCGGATTTTAGGGTTGCGGCAGAGCCGGTGCGGGCCAGAGAGGTTGGCACCGAGATTGAAGTCCTCAGTGATTTCGGATCACCTGAACACCTGTTGCGGGTATTAACTGCCTCAAAGCTTGAACTGTTCGGCCAGAGTTATGAAGGGTTGTCAGTGGCGCCTGCAATGGAACAATTAAAACTGATCCAGACCCCAGAAGAATGGTTTACTGCTGACTCCTGGGATGAAGGATTCAAGGGATTGCTACCCTCCTGGGCTGTGCTGAATTATCCGTTGCGATTTATCACAAAGACTCACCGGAAAATGTTACATGTTTTTCCAGAGCGAGTTGCCTATGGGGGGCGAGCCGGCATGGGATACATAGAGCTAAAGCTTGAAGAAAACAAGATGCGCGTATCCGCCTCATGGAAGATGAGTAAGGATCCGGAATATTCCCTGTTGTGGATGGGTGTCTCCCAGACAACAGATGTAAAAAGATTCAGTGAATTAAATCAACTTGATTTATGGCCTGCTTATCAGTGTGTTGATTGTGGCACGATTGTAGCTTCAAGGGATGGATCTTACCTCAAGCTGCCTCCAAGTATTATTCGATCGCATTTGCATGAAAAAGATCGAAATTTGAAAGAGCAGTTCACTGATACAGTATATGATGGCCATATTGAAGTCAACATTGTGCAGTATAAAGATAGATTACTTCTTCATACCTATTGTGCAAAAGAAGTGGTATTCAAGAATTATCTGCAACTTTTAATCGAGGGAAAAACCAGGCCGATTAACCGAAGTTTAGAACAACCCATTAATTTATACACAAATCATGATTATGGGCTCGCGGTAAGCGAACTCTTTGAGCATATCCAACACCCTGCCGTCCCAAAATTACGAGAGTATTCGAGCGATCTCGATCAATTGGATCAGTACTTTGATGATGAGAAGTTCAATATTCCTGCATTCAATGCTATGCAAAGGTTGATGCAATATACTCGTGAGTCGCCCACCCCGTTGAATATTCCAGGTGATGTTTTGTCATTGAGTATGGTTTTACGGTTAAAAGCCAATCATCCAGTGGCATATAGAAATTTACTGTCCAGGCTTGGAATTTCTGAAAAGAAACTCGGTGATTTTGTGGAATGCGTCGCGCAGGTCTGTCCGAAATTACTCGAATGGTCTGTTGCCTGGGCGGAACTTTTTTATATACATGCGGTTTCATAGGGAAGCGGGCAGCCAATGAATACTGTAAAAATTACACAAACTCTCAAACAGGCCCTGGTTGATTATTTAATAACCACGTTCGATGCTAATAAAGATGGAAAAGAACCCGAGTTGGCGTTAAAAATCCGTGAAAGCTTTGAAGCCCCCAAAGCTTTATTTACAGGCCCTTATCTAGAATTAATTTCTCCTTACATTCAGGCTGCCAGCCTTAGAGAGTTGTGCCAGCAAGGTTTGTTGTCCAAGAGACTCTTGGCATTACCTTGTTTTTCTCTTCCCAAGCCAGAACCCATACCTTTGGAAGCAAGGCTCTATTCACATCAAATGAAAGCGATTAAAAAGTTATGTGAAGAGAACCGAAGCATTGTTATCTCCTCGGGCACCGGTAGTGGTAAAACAGAATGTTTTTCAATCCCAATCGTAAACGACTTGCTTGAGGATGATACGCCTGGCGTGCGTGCTTTGTTGGTGTACCCCCTTAATGCACTCGTAAATGATCAAATGGAACGTTTACGGATTATGCTGAGTGGGACTTCGATCACGTTTGGGCGCTTTACCAGTGAACTACCTGAGCACGCGGTAAGAGATGAGCGGACCCTGCCAAACGAAATAATTAGCCGTGACGAAATTCGAGGAGAAAATAAATTTCCACAGATTTTGATCACCAATTATGCTATGTTGGAATATTTACTCCTTCGCCCTGAAGATTCCAGGCTATTTAATCACGGCCTCTGGAAATATATTGTGCTCGATGAAGCCCACACATATACTGGTGCCCAGGGGATTGAAGTCGCTATGCTCCTCAGGCGGTTGAAGCAGCGATTGGGTAAGAAGCCAGGAGATATTTTATGTATCGCAACTAGCGCTACATTGGTAAACGATAATCCGGAAAAGGCAGCTAGCTTTGCTAAAAAGTTGTTTAGTGAAGACTTTGGGGAAGACGATGTTATTTTTGGCGACGAGGACAAACACTATCCTTTCCAACCCGATCAACCCAGCGCACCGATTCCTCCGGAAGCCTACCTCCACCCAGACTTCGAGAAGATGCTGGAGGAGATGCGAAAGGCAAACCTGGATAGAGAAACAGCGAGACAAGAAATCCCTGATGTTGAAAAGATTGCATTGTGGATGGAAGATATTGGCATTATCGATCTCGAAAATCTTGCGATTGCAGAACATTTCCATCTTGATTTGCCAGGATTTCTAAATAGAGTTCTCGCTAATAACATAGAATTATCTAAGTTACGGAATTGGATGATCCAACAAGATGAACCAGTGCTTTTCGAAGACGCTGCACGCTTTATTTTCCCTACCCTTGACGAGATGGATCAATCCAAAGCGCTTTACCGGCTGATTGAAATCGGTGCAATTGCCCGGCCTGCACCCAATCGACTTCCATTATTGCCGGTAAAATATCATATTTTCGCTCGCCCGCCGCAAGGAATATGGGCATGTTTGAACCCCAATTGTGTAGGTAAAACCCCCGACACGGCTGCAAAATGGTCGCGTATTTATAGCACCTCCACTAATATTTGTGAAAGCTGCGGTGCTCAAGTTTATCCCATTGATCTTTGTCGCGACTGCGGCCAGGTATATATTGCAGCCCATTGTCGAATCCATAGTAATGAATATCTACCCGCCGTTGAACAATTGCAAGAAGAAAATGAAAAGCGATATTTTACCTGGTCGCGAATCGAGGAAAACACTGTCCTGTCTGATCATACAGATGATGAGGATGAGAGTGGAGAGGATCAGACTAATTCACCCCTTCCATCGAAATTTCAACAGAACGAGATTCAACTATGCTTGAGTTGTGGAAAGCCAATCACATATTGTGCTTGTCAAAATCCCGTCATTTCCATTCCGCTTTTTGATCTTAATGAAAAAAACACCAAAAAGAAGAGGGGGCAGCAGATTGAGCAAACAGTACCGGTATCTGATTTACAGGAATGTCCAAGATGTCGTAGCAAATCGAAAGGTGAGACAGAAATGGTCACACCGATTACAATCCGGGGCACCGGACCTCTGGCGAATTTAACGTATGAGCTTTATCGTCAATTGCCTTCATCATCAGACCCGAAAAAGAAATCGCTTCCTGGGGAAGGTCGTAAACTGTTAACCTTCTACGATAGCCGGCAAGGAGCCGCTCGCTTTGCAGCATTTTTACAAGACGTTTCAAATAAGCAAAATTACCGCCATATTATTCCGCAAGCGATTAAACTCTGCCTTCAGGATGATGAATGGGGGAACAGTACGGCCCCAAATCTGTTCATTTTAAGCAAGAAAAGCGGTGAGCTTGCCTGGAATAAGGGCATTATACAAAACGACCCGGAATCTGAATATTGGCGTAAATCTTCGGCCGATTTTTCGGCTGAACACAGAAAAGCATCTGCAATCTGGACATCCAGGTTTATCTTAGGGGAATTTACGACCGGGCGTAGAAGTAGGCAGTCATTAGAATCAATAGGCCTGGTTGGCGTGTCCTATTTCTTGCCAGATAATCTTCCGGATTTTGCTGGCCTGGGAAGTAAAATCGGTCTATCAAGCGATCAAGTTCAAGCCTTGGTGGGTTATCTTCTCGATGATCTTCGGTTCAAAAAAGCAATAAAACTACCAACCGGTGTTCATCGTGACGACCCGGAATTCGGAACCAACATACAAAATCCCTGTGTCATTCGCCAGGGAAAGCCACATTCAGGAGAAATATGTTGGATCGGTGAAACCCCACGCCAACTACGGCGACAATATATTCAACTGGCGCTGGCGTCCAATCACCTTGATTCCTCAGACGAACAGGTAAAGACTGTTCTTACTAAAGTCTGGGATTGGTTGATCCAAGAAGTCGATGGATTACTTACCGGCTCTTCAACAGTGGGCTATCAGTTAGATCCCGCGCATATCTATTTCAATATACCTGAGAGATGGTTCCGCTGCAAAAAATGTCAGCGCCTCTCCTATCGAGGAACTACTTTGCCTTGTCCTTATCCCCGCTGCGGTGGGGAACTGGAGGCCGTCGATGTGACCTCTCCAAAAAGGCAGAACTATTTTTACAATTTGTTTCGACAACCGCTTATACCGATCCGGGTCGAAGAGCATACAGCCCAATTAGATTCTGAGAAAGGGAAAGAATATCAGGATTCCTTCAAGGCAGGACTGATCAATGCTTTGAGCTGCTCAACCACTTTTGAGATGGGCATTGATCTGGGCGATTTGCAGGCTATTATCATGAGCAATGTTCCACCAACCGTTGCAAATTACCGCCAGCGAGCAGGACGAGCTGGCCGCCGTACCAGTGGAACAGCTTTTATTCTCACGTGGGCTTCTAACCGGCCTCATGATCAAACTTATTACGATGCTCCAATTGAAATTATTAGTGGCAGGATAGCTATCCCTAATATTATGCTGGAAAATGAATTAATCTTGCACCGTCATGTAAATGCGATTTTGCTTAGCCAATTCCTTCGATATATGAATCAGCGAGGCATAGGTACCGAACAACTAGCCCTCTGCGGCGATTTTTTTGACCAAAATCTACCTGAAGTACCCCACTACTCATTTTTACAGGAGTGGATAAAGGAAGAGAATGAGATAGTCAAGGGGCAACTACAAGAATTTGCCAATTTACTGCCGGAAGAATTGAAGCCAATGATTGATAATGGCATCGAGTACTTTTTGTCTGATCTCCGCCGGCTAAACGATGAACATTATCAACCGATTACGCGTTACTATCAGGAACAGATACGACAACTTGCAGATCAACTTGGAAACACGGCCATGAGTCCTCAGGCAAGCCAAGATGTCAGCAGCAAACTCAATTACTATAGGAGTTTGTTGGGCAGGATGAGAGGATCAAGGGGGAAAAACTCAGGGTATTTGATCAATTACTTGAGTAACAATGGGGTTTTGCCAAGTTATTCCTTCCCGCTTCACACTGTTGAGCTGATGCTTCCCAGGGAAGTAAAGAATAGCGAACATCTGCGCCTGGAGCGAGACTTGCGGAGAGCAATTATCGAATATGCGCCAGGATCGGAAATAGTAGCGGATAAAAAGGTCTGGCGCAGTCAGCGGCCCATCTTTTGGAAGGATACACCCAAAGTTTTGGAATACAGAATCTGTGAGAACTGCCATCGCCTCGATATTAGTGATGATGCAGGAATTCCATTACCGCAAACGGAGGGTATTTGCCCGGTCTGCCATAGCCCTCTAGGGCGGAGATCAAAAACAAGAAAATTTGTTGAACCAGATGGCTTTATTGCAGACCCAAATAGTGGAAAACCAGCCAAACAGTACGTGAATATCGAGCCTAGCCAGATGCGTTCAGCATTAATTCCAGAGCAGAACCTGGATGAAGAAGAAAACAGCAAGTTTATATACCTGGCTTATAACCAGAAAGGAAGACTGTTATACGTAAACGAGGGCAAATTCGGCAAAGGTTTTTCATTCTCTGTCCAAGGTTTCTCGTTGTTTTCAGACAACGATCAAAAAGACAAGTTGTCTTTAGGGCACATTCAAACCACCAATACGCTCCACATTCGTTTCGTGGGCAACGAATATATTCAGGTGCCTTCCCCCTATGACCAATCTTTTTGGCTATCCTTGTTGTATGCCATTATTCATGGCGCCAGCCATTGTTTACAGATCGAGCGCCGTGATATCGATGGTGTATTGTCTCCCCGCAGCTCTGGCGGTTCATGGGAACAAACAATTGTTTTGTACGATAGTGTCCCTGGCGGAGCAGGTCATGTAAAAAATATCAAAGAAAACCTTGTCGCAGTCCTGCAAGAGGCGCGCCGGATCCTGAACTGTAAAGGTTGTGAACCGGATACCAGTTGTCCCCACTGTCTGCGTGATTACAACAACCAGGTTTTTTATCAGGATTTAAAGCGAGAATCTGCTTCAAAGTTTCTGGATTTATTAACTTCCGGTTTAATACCTTTAGATATCGACGTGCCAGGCGCGGTCAGAATTGTTGCTTCTGACTCGGCCAATTGGTTGCTTGAAAAGATTCGATATGTGCAACAGTCAATCATGATTGCCATTTCGAAGCTGGATATACACCATCCAAAGGGCGAGAATTATACCTGGCTTGATACATTGGGAGATTTGCTCAACAGAGGTTGTGGAGTTAGCTTGTATCTTCAAGAATTGCCTGAACATACTCCTGAAGGATATAGCCTGGCAACTCATTTACAGGTATTGATGGGTAAAGGTCTAAAAGTCTGGAAAATAAGCCAACTTCCAACATGGCAAGTCATTATTGACCGAGATAGCCTAGCGCCAAGGATTATTGGCAGTGAGTTGGAAAAAGAAAAGATCGTTTTAGAAGATCAAATCGGTACCAAGCGATTGTTATCGACTACTCACCGCGATGCAGTAACAGGAGTGGTAAACGAATGGGATAAATTGTCTAAAACCCCGATAAAGGCATCTGACCTTAACCCACCACAGCATGTAAGAGTGATTAATTTATCTACCACAGCGCGATCCGATAAGACAGAACAAAGCTTCTTTAGCGATCTGTTTGCACTGCCATGTAAGAAATTATTGGTCCATGATCCGTATCTGTACAGCAGGGAACAGATTGTCAATCGACTTGGAGCTTATATCGCCATGGCAGTAAAGCATGATTCTTTGTCAGAAGTTGTCGTGTTCACGAAAAAGCATATCGATGGTGGAGAACAAGATAGAGCTGAGCAAGAAATAAATCAAAAATATAACGGAATTATCAGGTTTAAACACATGGCTGACCATGACCGTTATATCGAAATAACACGCTTGAATGGTGAACGAGCTAAAATTATTATTGGTAGGGGGTTGGATTTTATCCAGCCAGATGGCTCTATTCGGTCTACCTATATCGTCATTCAAGACCCGGTTACAGATTGACCATCGACGTGGATACCGGCTGTGTGTATGGGGGCAGGCTGACCGCCCTGCTGGACCAGCTCCGCGCCGGGCTGGAGGCCTCCGGCTTCTGGGAGGCGTTCCACACCGGCTGGGTTTGCCTGGACTGTGAACTGATGCCCTGGTCGGTCAAGGCCCAGGAGCTGCTGCTCGGCCAGTATGC
>JAAZOQ010000069.1 GCA_012797695.1 Anaerolineaceae bacterium
GGAATGGTCGATCTAGCGAAACCTCCGCAATCACAAAAGAAAAAGCTGTGGCGTTACCTTCCGGTTCTGGCAGTGTTTGGTCTGGCAGTCTATTTTTTGGCTCCCCAGTTTGCTACTCTGATCCGTTCTTGGGACGTTGTGCGCAATATGACGCTCTGGGCAGTATTGCTGGTGGTGATCTGCGAGATCATCAGCTGGGTGGGAAATGGTATCGTGCTGAGTGCAATTCTGGATATTCAGCAGCAGAAACTTCCGGTCTGGAAGGGAACCTTGATCGCGGTTGCCACGCTGAGCATTACTCTCGCGGCAGGCGGCGGTGTGGCTTTGGCTGCGACCTACAGTTGGATCCATCGTGAGAATCAGGACGGGAAAACGGCCGTGTTGGCAGGTGTTTTCCCGTCTTTTGTCAATAATGGGGTGCTGGTGGCTGTTTCGATGATCGGGGTGGCTTATCTGCTTTTTGTGCGCTTGCTTACCCGTTTGCAGCTGGTAGAGTTTTCATTGATCTTGCTGATTCTGGGAACATTTACAGCGGCGGCTTTACTTTTGCTGCGTTCCGTGGACACCGTGACCCGGATTGTGGATTGGGCGCTTGGTCATTGGGCACGTTTATGGCACAAGCCTTACGATGCAGAACGTACCCGTACAATGGTGGCGGAATTTGTCGAGGTCTGGCATAGTTTGGGCAATGGACGCTGGCTGAAGCCCCTGATAGGGGCGCTGGTCAATGTTGGCTTTGACATGCTGGCCCTGTATTTCATGTTTGTTGCTTCGGGAACTTTTATCAGCATAGGCACGCTGTTTGCGGGTTACGGGCTGCCTTTGATCCTTGGAAAAATGGCTTTCTTCTTCCCGGGTGGGGTGGGGGTCGTCGAAGGGAGTATGGTGGCGCTTTTCCGTGGCCTGCACATTCCTCAATCGGTTGGTGCGGTGGTGGTGCTGGGCTATCGGCTGTTCTCGATCTGGTTGCCTACGATCCTGGGATTTCTGGCGGCAATGTACTTAAGCGGCAAATTATTTATTCGAAAAGAGAAATAGTTTAAATGATTTTTGGGGGAATCTTAATCAATATAAATCCTTATTAATCTGGCATTTAACTCTCTTGGCTGTGTTTAAATCCACGTAGTACGATAGTTCCTGTAAAACAGGTGAAATAAAAAACTGAACAAACTACCTGGTTGAAAAAGGTTTGCCCGCTATGGGGAGCCTTTTTTTATTCGAAAGGAGATGGTCACTCAGAGGATACATCGTCCATTTGTAGTTTGCATTTAAGAAAAAGCTTTTGTGTTCGTATAAATCAGGAGAATGAAGAATGAAAAAGAATTTGCTTGTCGTTGTAAGTGTATTGTTGGTCGCTGCTTTTGCACTGACCGCCTGCGCTACAACTGCGACAGCCACGCCGACTGAAACAGTTGCTGCAGCCACCACCGAAGCTGCTACTGCTGCTGCAACAACCGCTGCAGCAACTACGGCTGCCCCGACTGCCTCTGGCAAGATTGCTATCTTGTTACCTGAAACCAAGACCGCCCGTTACGAAGCTTCGGACCTTCCTGATTTCAAAGCCAAATTGAGTGATCTTGGCTTCGATGTTGATAACGATCTGATCTACTCCAATGCCAATCAGGACGCTTCAACTCAACAATCTCAGGCTGAAGCTGCCATTACCAATGGTGCTACCGTGTTGGTTCTCGACCCGGTGGATTCTGACGCTGCGGCTGCTATCGCTGATCTGGCCAAATCCAAGAACATTCCGGTCATTTCTTATGACCGCTTGATCAAGGGGTCAGATGGTGTCACCTACTACATTTCCTTCGATAATGAGCAGGTTGGCAAGCTGCAGGGTCAGGCCCTGTTGGATGAACTGACTAAGGAAGGCATTACCAATCCGCAGGTCGTCTTCATCAATGGTTCGCCTACTGATAACAACGCTACCCTGTTCAAGAAGGGTGCTCATGAAGTTCTTGATGGCAAGGTGACTGTTGCAAAAGAGTACGATACCCCCGATTGGAGCCCTGATAAGGCACAGGATGAAATGACCCAGGCTTTGACCGCTTTGAATAACAAGGTGGATGGCGTGTTGGCAGCCAATGATGGTACCGCTGGTGGCGCTATCGCTGCTATGAAGGGTGCTGGCTTGACCCAGTTGCCTCCTGTAACTGGTCAGGACGCCGAAGTTGCTGGTATTCAGCGCATCCTCGCAGGGGAACAGTTCATGACTGTATACAAGGCCATCAAACCCGAAGCTGAGGCTGCTGCTACGTTGGCTTATGACCTGGTGATGGGACAGACCCCGGATGCTTCCCTCGTCAATGGAACGACCAACAATGGCAAGATCGATGTTCCTTCCATCCTGCTGACCCCGGTCGCAGTGACCAAAGATAACATCGAAAGCACGATCATTGCCGATGGTTTCCATACAGTGGCTGAAATCTGCACGTCTGATTTTGCTGATGCATGCACCGCTGCTGGAATCAAATAATTTGATACCAGAACATCGGTAATCTTTGGCGGGGAGAGTTACTCTCCCCGCTTTTCTCAATTAGGAGAAGACTATGCCTGAGAAAAACGAAGTACCCTTGCTTGAATTGAAGGGGATTGAAAAGAGTTTTGGTGCTGTTCAGGCGCTTACGGGGGTAGATTTCGAAGTGTACCGCGGTGAAGTCGTGGGCCTGGTGGGCGATAACGGTGCAGGAAAATCCACGTTGATCAAATGTATTTCGGGTATTTTCCCGATCGATGCCGGCGAAATCCGTTTTGAAGGAAAACCAGTCACCATCACTACCCCGAAGGATGTGGCTGATTTGGGGATCGAGACCGTGTATCAAGACCTGGCCCTGTGCGATAACCTGGATGTGGTAGCCAATCTTTATCTGGGACGCGAGAAATTGCGTCATGGCAGCGGTACTCTCGATGAGGCAGCCATGGAGCAGCGTGCTACTGCGGTGCTGAAAGGATTATCGGTAAAGATTCCTAACGTGCGCACCCGGATTGCTGCGCTTTCCGGCGGGCAGCGTCAATCGGTAGCAGTGGCCCGTGCGGTCATGTGGAATTCCAAGCTGGTTATGCTGGATGAGCCGACAGCAGCTCTGGGAGTGGCGCAAACGAAGATGGTGCTTGATTTGATCCGTCAATTGAAGCGTCAGGGGCTGGGAGTGGTGGTGATCAGCCATAACCTGGCTGATGTATTCAAGGTGGTGGACCGCATCGTTGTTTTGCGTTTGGGCCGCCGTGTGGGAACCTATTGCCCCTCCTCGGCGAGTAATGAGCAGGTGGTGGCTGCCATTACCGGAGCAGAATTTGGAAATTCCGAGATAGAAAAAGGTAATGAGAAGGAGGTGGAAGATGAGCGATCAAATTGAAACTCAAGCAAAAATGAATTCAGAGAAACAACCACCTTCTGGTTTATTAGGGAAAATCCGTTCAAGTTTGCAGGGGTTGGATATGGGGATTTTGCCGATCATTTTGGGCATTTTCCTGGTATGGGCGATTTTCCAGATTGCCAACAATCACTTTCTTTCCTCTTTAAACCTGACTAACTTGATGCTGCAGATCGCCGCAGAGGGGACCATCACGGTTGGTATTATTCTTGTCCTGCTGCTTGGTGATCTGGATCTATCCGTAGGCTCTGTCAGCGGCTTGTGCGCCGGCATCATGGCAGTGCTTAACGTCAAAGCTGGCTGGCCGGGTTGGCTGGCGATATTGGTAGGCATTGCTTCTGGGGTGCTGATCGGTTTGTTTCAGGGATTCTGGATCGTCAAGATACGCGTACCGGCTTTTATTGTGACTTTGGCCGGGATGATGGGTTGGGAAGGAGCTCTCTTGCTGGTGTTGGGCAACACCGGCACGGTGAACATCCGTGATCCGTTCATTCTCAGCCTGGCTGGCACTTTCTACCCGCACTGGGTGGGCTGGTTGGTGGCGGGCATCGGCATTGTGCTTTCGATTTCTTCGATCATCCACAATCGCGTCGAGCGCAAAAAGAGTGGCTTACCGGTAACCAGTTGGGTGATTGCGATCATAAAATGCGTACTGGTGACGGCAGTGATCATCGGCGCAATTATCGTGATGAATGGGAACCGTGGGCTGCCTTCGGCCGTTGTCATTTTTGTCGGTCTGGTCGTCATTTTTGATTTCATTACCCAAAAAACGAAATTTGGCCGGTACGTCTATGCCGTTGGTGGAAACGCTGATGCTGCGCGCCGCGCCGGGATCAATGTAGATCGCATCCGGATTACGGTATTTACCATTGCTTCTACCATGGCTGCAGTAGGAGGTATTCTGGCTGCTTCCCGTTTGCTGGCGGTCAACCAGGCTTCGGGGAGCGGTGATCTGCAGATGAACACTATTGCTGCCGCGGTCATTGGCGGAACCAGCCTGTTTGGTGGTGTGGGCAATGTGTGGTCAGCTTTGATTGGTACGATCATGATTGGTTCGATTTCGAATGGGATGGATTTGCTGGCCTTTCCTTCATCGATCAAATTCATCATCACCGCTGTGGTGTTGGTGATTTCGGTGACCATTGATGCAGTGAGTAAACGGAAACGGGAAGCCAAAGGAAATTGATAAAAAATCCGCTCGAGATTTTCTCGAGCGGATTTTTTGCAGCTAGACCAGGTAGGGTACTTCGAGGATGACCAGCCCGGGTTTGAAGAGCAGCGCCAGTCTCAGCAGGCTGGCAGTTTGATTGTGCAGCAGGTTCTCGTACCAGTGAGAGGGCACAAACTGAGGAACCACAATTGTCAGCACTTCGTTTTTGGCTCGGATCGCCAACAGTTTTTCGATGTAATCAAGCAAGGGTTCGATAAGCAGCCGGTAGGGGGAGTCGAGCACGACCAGGCGGGTTCCTTCGCCGTACATGGTCCACTTTTCACGGACCTTTTTTGATTCGACCGGGTCGGTCGAGACATGGACAGCGGTGACGTCTGTGCTCAGCGAGCGTGCATAGGCCAACGCGGCCAGCGATCCGCGGTGGACGCCGGCAATGAGCACGACCACGCGCTGATGATCGACTCGTATTCCGCTGTAATGTTCCAGTGATAGCTTATGGGCCAACTCTTTGTAATGATGGTGGATCGCGAAAAAGACGGTAACCAGAATGGGGATCAGGGTAATGATGATCCAGGCGCCATCTTTGAATTTGGTAACTGCGAAGACAATCATGACGACGAAGGTACAGATCGCGCCAAAACCGTTGATGACCATTTTGAATTTCCAGTTTTTATCGTGGATCACGGTTGAGCCAGGTTCGACGATCTCTTCTCCGGGCTTGAGGTGTCCTGACTTCCACCAGCGGCGAGCCATACCCGCCTGAGAAAGGGTAAAAGACAGAAAGACACCGATGGCGTAGAGCGCGATCAGGCGAGTGACGTTGGCCTGGAAGATGATAATGGCCAGTGAAGCCAGAATTGCCAGCGAGACGATCCCGCGTGAATATACCAGCCGGCTGCCTCTGAAGGTCAACTGCCGCGGCAAAAAGCCATCCCCGGCATGTAGAGCACTCAGCCGTGGAAAGTCCGCAAAGGCGGTGTTCGCGGCCATGACCAGAATGACAGCCGTTCCGGCGATAATGGCCAGATACAGGATTCCCTGATTTCCATATACTGTGCGTGCCAGTTGCGAGATCACAGTTTCGTAATCAGAGGGCACGGCCCCGATTTTTCCGGCCAGAAAAGAGATGCTTAAAAACAGACTGCCCAGAATGCCCGACATCCACAGCAGAGTGATCCCGGCGTTGCGGCTGCGTGGTTCCTTGAAAGCGGTGATGCCGTTCGAAATGGCCTCGATACCGGTTAAGGCTGAGGTGCCGCTGGCAAAGGCGTGCAACAGCAAGAAGGGGGTGACCACGGTCAGGGTTTGTACAGCGGTGATTTCAGGTGGGTTGATAACGGTGGTCAGAGAACCTGTAAAGAAGCGGTAGAAACCCATGACCACGGTCAGGAACATGGTGATGACAAAGAAATAAGTCGGGATGGCAAACAAAGTTCCTGATTCTTTGACGCCGCGCAGGTTGATCAACATGATCAGCAGTACCATTGCGACTGCAACGATGACCCGGTAGTTGTACAGCCCAGGGAAGGCAGAAACGATCTGGGCTACCCCAGAAGAGACCGAAACAGCCACTGTCAGAATGTAATCCGTCAACAGTGCGGCCCCGGCAGTTTGCGCCGGCAATTCCCCCAGGTTGTCGCGGGCGACGATGTAGGCACCGCCGCCGCCCGGATAGGCGTGGATAGTTTGTTCATAGGAGATGGTAACGATTGCCATCAGTGCGAAAATTCCAATTGAGATAGGGAAGACAAATTTCATGACACCAGTAACGGCTACGGTGGCCAGAATGGTCATGATCTCCTGAGTGGCATAGGCTGTGGAGGATAGCGCGTCCGAGGCAAAAACGGCCAGGCCGATCATTTTGCCGATGGTTTGTTTGGGCGCATCCCCAGTTTGCAGTGGGGATCCAATCAGCCATTGGCGCCAGTTTCGTTTAGGACTTTGCCCGGCGGGGATGTCGATGACCGTGGTACCGGTAATTGTATTTGTTTCCATTTATCCTCATCTCTACGTTAAACGTAAAAAAACGCTTGATTGATTCAAGCGGATGGAGTGTAATCAAGAGAGGCTAAAAGGGAATAAAAATTTTCTTGGAGTTATAAAGAAAAAATAAAGATCAGGGGACTAGTCTCCGGTTTTGAAACGATAACCAATGCCAGCATCTGTCAGAATGATCTGCGGATCATCCGGGTTCTTCTCGATTTTCTTGCGCAACTGACCGATGTACACCCGCAGGTATTCAATATGATCCGATTCTACAAATCCCCAGACGTGGTTCATGATGACTTGATGGGTCAGCACTCGATCGGCGTGGGCAGCCAGGTAAGCCAGCAGCTTGAACTCGGTAGCGGTGAGTTTTAACTCTTCGCTGTTCATCAGCGCGACATGCCGGGCCAGGTCTACCGTGACCGGGCCGGCGTGAATGACAGATTCTTTATTGCCGAGAGTGTTTTCAGAATGCCGCAGCGCTACTCGGATTCGTGCCAGCAGTTCTTCAATGCCGAAGGGTTTGGTCAGGTAGTCGTCGGCCCCCATATCCAGTGCGGTCACTTTGTCCTTCTCGCTGTCGCGTACGGAAAGGATGATGATGGGCACGCTCGACCACTCTCGAATCTTTTGGCAGACCTCGAAGCCATTGATGTCGGGTAGGGAGAGATCCAGAATGATGACGTCTGGTGCTTGAGCGGCGGCCAGCGCCAACCCCTGTTCCCCGTTGACGGCAGAGAGGATGTTGAAATGGTTGGCAGTCAGGATGGTTTTGAGTGCGCGCAGAATTTGTGGCTCATCATCGATCAGTAAGATCAAGGGGTCTTTTTCCATAGGTTAAACATCCTTTGGTTTCTCTGGCAACGAGCCGTTCAGAGTTTTGGGCAGAATAAAGTGAAAGCAAAAGCCATCCGATTGGTTCTCAGCCCAGATTTTACCGCCGTGGGCTTCGATGATACCTTTGCAGATTGATAGTCCCAATCCCGTGCCGGTGACTTTATCTGCCTGGGTAATGCGGTTGAATTTGTCGAAAATGTGCTCGAGGTGTTCCTCGGGTACGGCCGGGCTATGATTTTTGACGCGAACGTGCATCACGGTATCTTCTTCCTGGGCTGAAATCTGGATCGTGGTTCCTTCTGGAGCATATTTGACTCCGTTGCTGATCAAGTTAGTGAATACCTGTTCCAGCAAAACAAAATCGCTGGACACCAGAGAAAGGCCCTCAGAGAATTCGAATTTCAGCTTGTGGTTTTGCAGGTGACTGCGCATTTTGGCGGCTGCACTGCTCACAATCTCTTCTATAGAATTCCATTTGAGCTGCGGCTGCAGGGCGCCGGCTTCGATTCGTGACATATCCAGCAAATTGCCTACCAGAAGATTCAGCGCGTCGGTTTCCTCTTCGATGGTGGTCAGGAGCTCCTGTCGCGCAGCGGAATCCCAGTCCACGGCGCCAATGCGCAGGCTGGATACAGAAGCCTTGATGGCTGCCAGTGGGGAGCGCAATTCGTGCGAGACTGAGTTCAGCAGGGAGGTTTTGATGCGGTCGCTTTCTTCGAGCAAACGGGCCTTATTGGCACTTTGCAGCAGGTGAATTCGTTCGACCGCCTGGGCAGTTTGATTACAGTAGGCTTGCAGCAGTCGTTTTTCTTCTTCACTGAGCAGGGTGCTGCTAGCCCAGAGGTGAAGCTCGCCTTCCACCCGGCGCGGTGTGGCCAGCATCAAGTTCAGCGTGGGCAAGGACTCATCATTGAATGGGTCGGGAACCCGGTAGCAGTATTGGGCAATATCCATCCAGGGGGCGAGGTTTACCTCGATTTGTACAAAGTGAAAGGTTTCCCGGCATTGCTGGCTGAGCACCCGGGCCACGCTGTGGGTATCCGTTTGTTCTGCCAGGGCAGCGATGAATTGATACATGCGGGTAGCCTCCCATTCACGTAAGCGGGCCAGCTGTAAGCTCCTGCGCGAGCTGCCCAACAACTGGCTCATCACGATGGCTACGATCAGAAAGATGGTCAGTGTGATCAGGTCTTGTGATTGATGCACTAACAGGGTGTTATAGGGTTCGATGAAGAAGTAGTTAAAGGAAAGAAAAGAAGCGAAGGCAGAAAAAATTCCGGCGCTCATCCCGAAGAAGACAGTGCTGATCATCACTGGCAACAGGAAAAGCAAAGCCACATATTGAACAGCCAGATCCCCTTCATAAAGCAGCAATAAACTGGTCATGACGGCAATGGTGATCAGACTGGCCAGGATGCGCAGCGAAAAGAGCAATGGGGGCATTTTCAGGATCTTGGCCCAAACTGCGTTGAACTTTTGGGTATTGAATGGTTGAGGGTTGATCATCGCTTCTATTTTAGCATTTTGCGCGGTGTACGCGGAAACAAAGAAGGGCTGCCTAGGCAGCCCTTCTTTGTTTGAAGGCAACTTTATTTTACTGGAGATTTTCTAATTGTGCGGTCTTTTCGGCATGCATTTGTAATACTTTTTCCTTGATTTCTTCCAGATGTTTGCCCTGCAGCGGATACCAGAAGAGAATAATGGCGCCGATGAGCATGGCTACACCAGGGATCAGCCCAATAAGGGCCTTGATGCCGAAAATTGCATCCGCGGGTTGATTCAAAAAGATTTGTCCGCCGTTGGCATCGCGGGTGACGAACTGGGTGACTTCCAGAATCCAAGGGATGAGGGCAATGGCAATTGATTGAGCAGGTTTGGTGATGAGCGCGTTGATGCCGAAGAAGGCACCTTCACGGCGTACGCCGGAGCGGATTTCGTCTTCATCAGCTACCTGGGCAAAGAGCACGTTGGTCAGGGTTTGGGGTCCGGCCAGGCCAAACCCGGCCAGGGCGATGCAGGGCAGCATCAATGTCTTGGGCACAAAGGCCATGGCTACCAGTCCGATGCCGGCGATGGTCAGCAATATCTGTTGAGCCTTGGCGACGCCGACTTTGCTGCGGATCAGATTGGTGACAGGTACCCCAATCAGCAGTGGAATGAACAGAAATGCCAGCACGATCATGGTATTCATCTGCAGCACGTAATCGGCCAGATAGTAGATCATTGCCATGACCAGCGATGACATCAAGATGGACATGAAGTTTTGTGCCACCAGAATAAGGAAAGATTTACTGGTGAAGGTGAATTTGATCGACGGCCAGAGAGCAATGGGTTTATCGACCTGAGTGAATTCAGGTCGTTCTTTGATCTTCGAGGCTGTGAGCAGAATACAGGCCATGCTGAAAAGGGCTACGATGATCATGGAAATCTGCAGCGGCAGAATTGAGGTTTCGCCGCCTTTTGGACGAACCAGATCAGGCACGATGAAACCCAGTAGCATACCCAGCAAACCAAACAGTGAAGACGAAATTTGCAGCCCATTGCGTTCCGCGTCTGATTCGGTAACTTCTGGCAGCAGGGCCGAATAGACCAGACCGATGATGGTGTAGGCGCCATCGTAAAAGATCATGGCTCCCAGCATCCACAGGAAGAGCACCACCTGGCTGGCGCCTTTGGGTGCGAACCACACTAAGATGAAGAACACAGCCAGGAAAGGAGCGGTGAAGCGCATATACGGAATGCGGCGTCCATGCTTGGAACGGGTACTGTCAGTGATGTAACCGAAAACGGGGTCGTTGATGGCATTCCAGACGGCATAGATGCCGGAAGCCAACGCAATCCATTTGGCACCTACCCCCAGGTAATCCTGGTAAAACATGGTCAGAAGCGCTGCAAAGGTGCCTGAGATGAAAGACGTACCCAGGGCAGCAACCCCCCAGGCTAACTTATAGCCCAAAGAAAACTTGGCGGGGGTGGCAGGAACAGGAGTTGAAGCTTGAGCCATAGCTGAATTCCTTTCTGGATTAGATTTGGGAAAGCTGAACCGCCACTTGACGGGCGGAACTGTTTACAGTGGTGCGGGCACTCTGATCTAAAAAGTTAGCTTGATTTTCCAACATTTCGACGCATTTGGATAGCTGTAAAGCTCGGGGAGTTTTCTCAAACAACCGTTCGAAATTGTGGGCATAGATATTTTGGAGCGCTTCCGCCGGCAGGGATAGCCCTTGCGGTTCTTGCCCGGGTCTTCGCCAGTGAGCTACGCCATCCGGAATCTCCAGCGCGCCGGCGTTTTCCAGAAAATCACGGACAAAATAGGTGCGTCCCAGCGTTTCGGCCCGGTTGAGGGGCTGCCCGGGCTTTCCAACTGCGCTGGCGCCGCTGTCGGTGCCGAAGATCAGTCGCTGCTGATATTTGAGGAAAAATTCACGGCTGGCATTAAAATCTTGCATGAAGTTGAAGAACATTTCTGAGCCAGGAGTGAGATCGAAACATACATTAGGATGCGCATCCAAAAAGCGTGCGGCCCGGGGCAGATCAGCAGAAAGAAAGAAGAAGTGGGCCAGGATTACTTTGAGGTTGGGATGGCGTGAAACGACAGTTTCCACTTCCGCGTACAGAGTTTCCTTTAAAGGATAGGTCCCGTCTCCATAAAACCAGCCAGATTGTTTGACCCAGGCCGGGCATTTTTCTTCATCCCAGAATTCTTCGGGGTCAGCGACGTGCCACACTACCGGCATGGAGAGAGCTTCCAGTTCAGCCCACATGGGGGCATAGATGGGGCCATCCATGGGGATGTTGATCATCTTGCGTGCGATAGGTTTGCTTTCGAGCAGCTTTAGCCCATCGAAACCCGCTTCATGCAGGCTGCGTACCTGGGCAGCAAATGCTTCGGGCATATGCGCCGGGTCGAGCTGCACGGAGAAGTGGTCGAGCCCGCCGCAAATAAAAGTAGTGGTCGGGTGTTTGGCCTTATAGGCGATCACGGCCGGGTTGTGATTGATCTCGGCAACGTCTGGAGTGGAGACGAGGTTGATCCGCTCCAAATTCATCTCATCGGTCAATTCCTCCAGGTCGGTGACCAGGGCGGGGAAGGGTAAATGAATGTGAGCATCGAGTACAGGGAGAGAGCGTAGTTGATTGAAATCCATTGAATTCTCCAATCTATCCTTTCTGTAAGTGATTTGAATGATCGATCAGTGTCATGGGGAGAAAGACAGGGGAGGGGGGAGTTTCCCCTGATTTAAGCTGGAGCAACATTTCAACTGCTTTTTTACCGATTTCGAATTTAGGAGCATGCAAAGTTGCTGGGAAAGTTTCATTGGCAAGCCATGGATCGCTATCTTCCAGGGGAAAGATCGTGGGCTGTTGGACTGAATTTAGCCCCAGTTCATTGAATTGCTGCCGCACTGTTCTTTCGCGGTCGGTGAGAATGGCATCGAGTGGAGAGGAAAGAGCGAGCAGGGCGCGAATTTCAGCAATATCGGGGTCATCCCGTCGAGTCGCGGGGACACTGATCAATCGTTCATCGAGAGGGAGCTGAAATTCTGCCAGTGCCTGACGGTACCCGGCTAACCGTTCCTGCCCATAGCTGAATTGCAAAGATTGCCCCAGAAAGCCAATGCGTCGATAACCCTGTTCAATTAAAGCCCGCGTGGCCAGATAGGCTCCCTGCTGATAGTCTTGCGAAACGCTGATCACCGCCGAGTCGGCAGTGTGGCGTGCCAGCAGCACCATTGGGAATCCGCTGTGGGCGATGGCACTCAGGGCCTCATCTGGAATGGAACTGCCTAACAGCAGCAGTCCATCCATTTGCCCGGAGCGCGTGAGTCGCAGCAAGTAAGATTGAAAATCTTCTCTTTTGTAGTTGGTGAGCAGCAGCAGATTGTATCCACTGGATTCAGCGGCAAAGCTGATACCGCGAATGTATTCGAGATAGAAAGGGCTGGAAAAATTTGAATCGGTCAGCCCGGCTAAAGCCAACCCGATACATTCGGTCCGCTGCAGGGATAATCGCCGGGCGATGGGGTTGGGGTGATAATTCAGTGCCTGGACGACCTGCAAGACCCGCTGTCTGGTTTCAGCGTTCACCTGGCGCGGACCATCGTTGAGGACGTACGAAACGGTCGCAACCGAAACACCGGCTTCTCTAGCGATATCACGTATAGTGGTCATGGCAAATTAAGACGAAGAAATCTAACCGGTTAGATTGTAGCACGCTGGGATTCACCAAGTCAATCAGGAATTTTGTGGTAACATAGGCGGAGAAAATCGGCGAACTTCGAGCTACCATCACTTTACTGTTATTTGGAATTGAATAGCCAATATTCCCCCGAAAAGGGGTATTTTTAATTGAAAGGAACCGTATCATTGGGTAGATCATGACAAAGAACAAACTGGTTGCATTTGTTCAAAAGGTGTCGAACTCTCGCTCCATTTTGCTGGGAGTTCTGGCAGCGATCATCGGGGTGCTGACAGGGGCAGGCGTTTGGTTATTCAAGTACTTATTCAATCTTCTTAAGCAATTTTCCTTTACTACATTCCCGGGTTGGTTCCCGCATCAAAAAATCTGGCTGGTGGCATTGGTCCCGGTGGTTGGGGGTATTCTGGTCGGGCTGATGATCAAGTACCTGGGGGGCAAAGAAAAGGTGGCCGGAACAGCAGGGATCATCCAATCGGTCGAGATCGCCGGCGGGCGTTTGCGCTATCAACACTTGCCCGTCAAGACGTTGGAAGCTATTGTTTCCATCGGTACCGGCGCCTCGGTAGGCCCGGAAGACCCCTCGGTGCAGATCGGTGCCAATCTAGGCTCCTTTTTGGGCCAGGTCCTGCGGCTGCGTGAGAATGAAACGGCCATGCTGGTGGGGGCTGGTGCTGCCGCAGCCATTGCTGCAGCATTCAATGCTCCGATTGCCGGTGTTTTCTTCGCGTTGGAGATCATCATCGGCGACCTGACGGGCAGTTCTCTGGGACTGATCCTGATTTCGGCTGTGCTTTCGTCTGTTTTCACCCAGGCCGTCAGCGGCAGTTCGCCGGCTTTCCAGGTGCATACCTATTCGATGAGTTCTTCCTGGGAAATAGGCCTGTATATTGGCCTTGGCTTGCTGGCTGGCCCGATCTCGGCCCTTTACGTGCGTTTGCTGTATTGGGCCCAGGACCTCTTTGGCCAGTGGAAGTTCCCTGGCTGGGCCAAGACTGGGGTAGCCGGTTTGATCGTCGGCTGCACCGGCATTTTCTTGCCGCAGGTCTTTGGGGTGGGCTATGACACGATCACCAACATTCTTTCTCAGAGCCAGATGACTTTCTGGCTGTTGATTGCGCTGATGGTCGGTAAATTGATTATGACCCCGGTCAGCATCGGCGGTGGTTTCACCGGCGGTGTTTTTGCCCCTTCTCTGTTTATCGGGGCAGCGATGGGGGGCGCTTACGGGGTGGCAATGGCGGCTCTCTTCCCCTCTCTGGGGATTGCGCCATCAGCTTATGCGCTGGTGGGTATGGCTGCAGTACTGGCTGGGGCGGTTCATGCTCCGTTAACGGCTGCCATTTTGCTTTTTGAAATGACCAGCGATTACCGCATTATTTTGCCGCTGCTGTTGGCGGTGGCGATCAGCTTGATCATCTCGCAGAAAATTCAACCGCGCTCGGTGTATTCCCTTGGTTTGGCGCGTAAAGGTTTCTTCCTTTCTCGTGCCAAACAGATCGATGTGCTCGAGACGGTGTTTGTGAAAGAAACGATGCACCACTCGGTGCAAACACTGAGTATCGATGACGACGTTTCCCTCGCGAAAGAGTATCTCTTCCATTCTCATGCCCGTGGCTTGCCTGTGCTGGATAAAGATGGCGAGTTGTGCGGCATCTTGACGATGGGAGATGTGGAGGCGATTCCAGAGGGGAAGAAGATGACGATCGCCAACTTGTGCCGCCAACATCCCAGCGTGACTTACCCGCAAGATACCCTGGCCTCAGCGTTAAAGAAAATGAGTGTGCTTGAGGTGGGTCAGCTCCCGGTTGTTCTGCCGGAAGATCCTCGCCATGTGGTCGGGATGCTGTACCGTGAGGACGTCATTCATGCTTATGCGGTGGCGACCAAACGCCGCCAGGATATGCGCTATTCCGAACAGCAATCGCGTTTGGATGCAGTCACCCCGGAACAAGTGGAGATCAATGAGGTTACCGTCGAGAAGGGTTCGCTCGTGGATGGCAAGCTGCTGCGTGAAATCGAATTTCCGGCAGATTGTCTGGTCGCTTCTGTCCGACATAATAACCGTGTGATTATCCCACGCGGTGATACGGTGATTGAGCACGGGGATACTTTAGTGCTGGTGGCTCAAGGGCAGGCAGTAACCCTGGTCGAACGCATGTGTATGGCTGAGCCCAAGCAAGCACAGCTGGTGTAGAGGTAGCAGAAAACGAAAAAGTGCCTGAGCAATTCGCTCAGGCACTTTTTGTATTCAAGTGTTTTATTGGGCCAGGCTTTTCGCAAATTCAATGAAAGCCTGTACGTCAGCAAAATTGCTGACCAGCCCCACGGAGACTCGCACGGCCCCGGAGGCTTTACCGTCGATACACAAGCGGTATTCATCATATGAAAGGTGGGCTGAATGTCCGGGGCGGGTGAAACAGGTCTGCAGTTCACTCGAGGAGATTCCCAGAGCAATCTCGCCGGCGCCAGGGTTACAGAAGCAGCCGGTACGGATGGAGATCTTGTGCTGATTGGCTTTCTCTTCGATAAAGCGATGGTCGATCACCCGGCCGTTGGGGTCGAGAAAATTCAAAGCAATGGTTCCGCCGCGGTCTTCGGCCCCGCTGGGACCATAGATTTTGAGTACGGGGGCACCATTGTTGTGGTTGATGTGCTGCAGTTCCTGCAGTAGCCAGCCGGTTAGATCATGCACGCGCTCGTGGATAACGTCGAGGCCGATCTTCGACAGATGTTTCAGCCCAATTTCAACAGCCGGGATGCTCAAAAAGTTCAGTGTGCCGTCTTCGAAAGCGCTGGGAGCTTCGGCCATGTAGTGTTTTTCACCCTGCACAGAGGCCACGGTAATGGTTCCCCCGGCGAACCAGGGCCGCTGCAATTTGGCCAGAGCACTGCGGCGCGCGATCAAAGCGCCAATGCCGGTGGGGTAGCCAAACATCTTATAGAAGGAAATCGGCAGAAAATCGGCCGGGTGCTGGCTCAGATCCAGTGGATTGGTGGGGGCAAAAGCGGCGATGTCCAGCAGAACGTCCCAGCCGTGGGCGTGGGCCAGCTCGATCCAGTCCAGAGAGTGGCGCCGGCCCGAGAAGTTGGATTGTGCCGGGTAAGCGAACAGGTTGGCTTCTCCGGGTTTGGCCAAGGTCAGGGAATGTTTGAGCTTGGCTTCATCGATGGTCATTTCGGGCAGTACCATCGGAATGTAAGTGACTTCTGCCTGATGGGCCAGCGCGTATTCACGGATTCCGTTGACTGAGTTGTGGTTGTCGAACGTCAGCAGGTAATGCCCGTTGGCTGAGAAGGGGTAAGATTCCCCGACCAGTTTCAGGGCGCCGCTGGCGTTGGCGGTGAAAATGACCACGTAATCTTGCGGGGAGGCGTGGAAGAAATCGAGTACTGCCTGACGTGCCTGCTCAACGAGGCGTGTGGCGGCAATCGACGTAGGGTTGGAGGAATGCGGGTTGCCATAGACTTCGCTGCTGAGCAGTTGGTGATGGGCCTGCACCTGGCTTTCAGCGTAGAGGCCTGCTCCGGTGTAATCTAGATAGACGTGATGGTTCGCATCCAATCGCGCATAATCTCGCTGGCGCAGTTCATCTAATGCTGAAGTGGTAACGTAATGAGGGAATTGCTGGAGAAATTGAGGGGTACAGTCTGAGGGTTCCATCCAGATATTTTATCGCAACTCTTCTGACACAGAAGAGAGAAAAATGAGAAAATCGCCGGATTTTAATTGCCGGCGATTTTCGTGACGGAATCGTTTGAATTATTTCCCGAAATAAGCTTGCAGATATAGATCACGGATTTCGCTGATGAGAGGGTAGCGTGGATTCGTACCGGTGCATTGATCGTCAAAGGCTTCTTCGGCTAGCTGATCAACGCGTGCCGTGAACTCATTTTCGGGGATACCATAACTCTGAATGGAATGCGGAATATTCAGTTTGTCTTTCAGATCCTCGAGCGCCTGGATCAAGGCGTCGATCTTCTCTTGATCGGTGTTGCCGCCCAGCCCCAGATATTCAGAAATACGCACGTAGCGGGCGATGGCCCCCGGATAGCGGTACTGCGGGAAGGCAGCCTGTTTGGTAGGGTTATCGGTGGCGTTAAAGCGGATGACCTGCTTCAGCAGCAGGGCATTGGCAATGCCATGAGGAATCTGGAAGGCGGCTCCGAGCTTGTGGGCCATGGAGTGGCAGATGCCCAGAAAAGCATTGGCAAAGGCCATGCCGGCCATGGTGGCGGCATTGTGCACTTTTTCGCGGGCGCGCGGGTCTGCGGCGCCATTTTCGTAGGAGCGCACCAGATATTTGAACAGGATGCGCAGAGCTTCCAGGGCCAGGCCAGTGGTGTAATCGGTGGCGGTGACCGAAACGATGGCTTCGATGCTGTGTACGATGGCGTCATAGCCGCCGGCGGCGACCAGCCCCTTGGGCATGTTCATGACCAGTTCGGCATCCACGATGGCCATATCAGGGGTAAGCGAGTAATCGGCGATGGGGTATTTCAGCCCGGTGCGGTCGTCAGTGATGACTGCAAATGGGGTGACTTCGGAACCGGTCCCAGAGGTGGTGGGGATGGCAACCAGGATGGCTTTCTGCCCGACCATCGGGAAGGTGTAGATGCGTTTGCGAATGTCCATGAAGCGCAGCGCCAGGCCTTCGAACTCCACATCGGGGTGTTCGTAGAGCATCCAGATGATCTTGGCCGCGTCCATGGGCGAACCGCCGCCCAGAGCAATGATCACGTCAGGCTTGAAGGCATTGATCAGAGCGACACCCTGTTCCACCGTGCTCAGGGTGGGGTCAGGCTGTACTTGGTGGAAGCATTCGCACTCGATCCCCATCGGTTCCAAGACGGAGGTAATGCGGTCGACGTATCCCAGGTTGAAAAGGGAGGAGTCGGTCACGATGAAGGCGCGTTTCTTTCCCTGCAGGTCTTGCAAAGCAACCGGTAAGCAGCCAGATTTCAGATATACCTTAGGAGGGACACGGAACCACAACATATTCTCTCTTCTTTCAGCAATAGTTTTGATGTTCAACAGGTGTTTGACGCCTACGTTTTCACTGACTGAGTTCCCACCCCAGCTTCCGCAGCCCAGGGTCAGGGAAGGTTCCAGACGGAAGTTGTAAATGTCGCCAATAGCTCCCTGCGAGGAGGGCATGTTGGTCAGCACCCGACCGGTGCGCATGGCTGCGCCGAAGCGATTGATGCGCTCGTGGTTCAGCTTCTGGGTATACAGTACTGAGGTGTGCCCAATCCCGCCCAGTTCCACCAGTTTTTGAGCCAGGCTGATGCCTTCTTCGAAAGACGAACAGCGGATCATGCCCAGCACTGGCGAGAGTTTTTCATGGGCAAAGGGTTCTTCACGTTTGACCTCGTCAATTTCAGCTACCAGAATTTTTGTCTTCTCGGGCACCTGGATCCCTGCCAGTGCGGCGATCTTGACGGCCGGTTGGCCCACGATCTGGGCATTGACCGAATAGGTTTTGAGATCGAGCAGGATGCTGCCTAGTTTCTTTTTTTCTTCTGGCGAGAGCAGATAGACGTCGCGGTTCTTGAACTCGTTGACGACTTCGGCGTACACGTCCTGATGAACCACCAGACATTGTTCCGAGGCACACACCACTCCGTTGTCGAAGGTCTTGCTCATGATAATGGAGTTGACCGCCATACGGATATCGGCGGTTTCATCGATCAAGGCTGGTGTGTTGCCGGCACCGACGCCAATGGCCGGCACCCCGCTGGAATAAGCGGCTTTGACCATGCCCGGTCCGCCGGTGGCCAGGATGAGATTGATGCCTTTGTGCGTCATCAGTTTATTGGCCAGTTCGATGGTGGGGTTCTCGATCCAACCAATGATGCCGGCAGGTGCCCCGGCTTTGACGGCGGCTTCGAGCATGATGCGGGCGGCATGGATGGTGCTTTTCTTGGCGCGCGGGTGAGGGGAGAAAATGATGGCGTTGCGGGTTTTCAGTGCGATCAGAGCCTTGAAGATGGTAGTGGAGGTGGGATTGGTGGTGGGGATGATGCCGCAGATGACGCCCACCGGCTCAGCCACTTTCTGGATCCCGTAAGTGGGGTCGGATTCGATCACTCCGCAGGTCTGGGTGGAACGGTATTTGTTGTAGATGTATTCGGCAGCAAAGTGATTCTTGATCACTTTGTCTTCGATGATGCCCATGCCAGTTTCCGCCACGGCTTCCTTGGCCAGTTCAATGCGTTCGGCGTTAGCAGCGATGGAAGCGGCTCGGAAGATGGCGTCCACCTGTTCCTGAGAATAAGTGCTGTAAATCTGTTGGGCGTTTTTCACGCTATCGATCAAAGCATCCAGTTCTTCAGGAGTATTGGCACTGACCAATGCAGGGGAAGATTTCTGGGAGGTTTTCTTGCTGGTTGAGACAGTAGTTTCTGTCATTCGATTCTCCTTTCGAAAGCACACCGTTATTATTGTGAAATTTTTCACAATTACATAATGCATTATACACAACTTTTTGTCTCTCTGGGGAAAAGTTCAACAATTCTTCTATTCGGCCCGTCAACTAAAAGGATGAATCTTACCGGCTGTGAAATGGTTTTCGGGTTCTTTTGCTCATGCTATACTTTTGACATATCGAAAAGGGAGTCATCCATGGAAGAACTTGACCCGCGCAA
>JAAZOQ010000425.1 GCA_012797695.1 Anaerolineaceae bacterium
CATCCTTATTATAAAGCAAAGCCTTTCAGCTTTTATCGATCTCGAAAAAAAGAGAGCCCAGCAAGTGGACTCTCGTATGGGAAGTTTCTTTATTCGTCCTTTTTCATCTTGCGGTGGATCGCGGCGTAAAGCCCCGTTCCCGCCATGCCAATGATCAATCCAACCAGTGACAGGAAAAAGGAAAGAAAATTCAAGAAAATGGTCGATTCCAAGACGCGCATAATCATCAGGATCGGGAAGACGATGCCCAAGATCATCATCGCGAAACCGATCCACATCAAGCGTTTTGGACCCAGGTGCAGGATCATTTATACAACCAGCACGAAACCAGGTGATTATTATCGCGTGTGAATTCAGGAACAATCTCTTTATCACACAAACCGGCCATCATCTTCTCGCAGCGAGGATGGTAACGGCAGCCCGTCGGCGGGTTGACCAGACTGGGCGGCTCACCCGGTGGTACATGCTTGAAAGTGAGAGCATTATTGGCATCCGGGTCAGAAGTCCCTTCCAGTAAAGCAGAGGTGTAGGGATGCAGCGGATTGCCCAGCAATTCGCGAACAGGGGCTTTCTCGACAACCTGCCCCGCATACATTACAAAGATGCGCTTGGAGAAGTAACTCACCGTCGAAAGGTCATGGGTAATGTACATGACGGAAAGATCATACGATTGCTGCAAACCCGAAAGCAGTTTCAGGATTTCCACACGCACAGAGGCATCCAGCATTGAAACCGGCTCATCCGCAATGATCAACTTGGGTTGGGTGATCATGGCACGGGCAATGACCACACGCTGCTGCTGCCCACCACTGAGCATGTGTGGGAATTTGGTCAAGAAGTCTTCGACCGGACTGAGCTTTACCAGTTCCATACTCTTTCGAATTCGCTCAGTGATCTCAACCTTATCTTTCACTCCACCAACGATCAATGGCTCAGCCAAAATATGTTCCACATCCATGAAAGGAGGCAGCGCGCCATAAGGATCCTGCTGTACATAACCCACTTTGGAATGGAACCAGGCTTTATCTTCCTTAGCTAAATTGGCCACATCCTTACCGTTGAAGATCACCTGTCCCTTGGTCGGCTTATTCAGGCCTAAGATGGTTTTCATCAAAGAGGATTTACCACAACCGCTTTCACCCACGATGGCAATGGCTTCTCCACGGTGTAGGTCAAAAGTAACTCCATCCACTGCGCGCACGTAACCAGCATGACCAAAACCAAAGCGGCGTAACTCGAACCAGACGTGCAGGTCCTGAACAGACAACACAATTTCATCATTATTGGCGGGTGTCATCGCAGGTTCTTTCTTTGCAGAAACTTTATTATTCTCAGCCATATTATGCCTCCGCCTTTTCATGCAGCCAGCAGCGTACAGTGCGGCCATTTCTTACAATGACTGGGGGATCCTGATCGCATTTCCCGAAGCGCATGGGGCAGCGGTCGCGGAAGCGACATCCGGCCGGGAGATCAAGCAAACTGGGGGGTTGCCCGGTAATGAACTCGGGTTCTTTCTCGGTACGCAGACGCGGAACGCTCGCCATCAATTTGCGCGAATAAGGATGCAGCGGTTCGTTAAAGAAGGCGTGTGCATCGTTCGATTCCACGATCTGACCAGCATACATCACCGCCACTTCATCTGCCAGCTCGCTCGAGGTAGCAATATCGTGGGTGATCAAAATGAAGCTGGTACCTAATTCTTTCTTGATCCGTTTCAGCACGTTGAAAATGTTGGCCTGGGTCAACACGTCCAGAGCTGAGGTCGGCTCATCCAGAATGATCAGGTTCGGAGAAGTCACCAGAGCCATAGCAATTGCGACGCGCTGGCGCATCCCGCCAGAAAGTTCGAAGGGATAGCGGTCGATGAAATCTTCCGGGACCCCTACGTGCTGGAACATCTTCTTGACCAGATCCGTGGCCTCTTTTTTCGTCACGCCCATGTGAATCAGTGCCGGTTCTGCCACCTGTTCCCCCACCTTG
The DNA here is from genome assembly GCA_012797695.1 of Anaerolineaceae bacterium. GTDB lineage: Bacteria > Chloroflexota > Anaerolineae > Anaerolineales > Anaerolineaceae > UBA6107. The sequence continues at coordinate 1,981 of JAAZOQ010000425.1, forward strand.
ATGACCGGGTTAAGGGAATTCATGGCCGCCTGCGGTACCATCGACATGCCGATCCAGCGCACTTTGGTGCGGAATTCTTCTTCGCTGTAGGTCATG
>JAAZOQ010000426.1 GCA_012797695.1 Anaerolineaceae bacterium
AAACTAGCCAGACGTGATCTTGCCCGTCTGGCTCAATTACCTGTGAAATTACATCTGCATCCGCTTTTTGTGTCGGTTCCCGGCCCCATTGCCCCCTGGGAAAAGATCAGCTAAGCCCCAAATTGCACACAACGCATCGAGAGCGATCCCATCATCAGCGACTCGCAGAAAAATTGCAGCCGGTCTTCCGGGCGCTGCAGTGCCAGAACGTATAGCAATGGCAAGTAATGTTCTGCACTGTTGATCGAGAGGGCTGCCGCCCGGCCTAATTTCTGAAAATGAATCAGGCGGTCGTGATCCCCTGACTTTATGTCGTTCTTGACCAGAGCATCGAACTCCTCTGCCCAGGGGTAAGCCTCTTCTTCCATCGAGATCATTCCCAAATTATGAACCACGTTTCCACTGCCCAAGATCAACACCCCTTCTTTGCGTAAGGGAGCCAGCCGTTTGGCCAGATCGTAATGAAACTGCCCGTCACGGGTGCGGGCCAGACTGAGCTGCACGACTGGAATATCCGCCTGCGGAACCATCCGACATAATACCGACCAGGTTCCATGATCCAACCCCCAGCGTTCATTATCCAGCACAACCGCTGTACTGCCAGCCAGTTGGGCAATCCGCTCTGCCAGCGCAGGCGACCCAGGCGCAGGATATTGTTTTTCATTTAACTCACGCGGAAAACCGTAGAAATCATGGATCGTCTTGGGATGATCCATGTGGGTGGTCTGAGGCTCAGGGGTTTCCCAATGAGCAGAAATGCACAAAACGGCCTTGGGCCGGGGAAGCTGCTGCCCTATCCGCGCCCACGTCTGGCTATATTCATTTTCTTCGATCGCGTTCATCGGAGAACCATGCCCAACAAAAAGAACCGGGAACAAATTATCTGTCATTCTCTCCTCAACATTAACAATCAGCACACTCTCCCATTAATTCTACCGCGAATCAAAAAGGCCGTTGATCGTTGATCAACGGCCTGAAAATGATTTATGCTTTTTGTTTCTTTGGCAAGATCAAATGGCTGAACAAAGCCGAAAAGCCAAAGGCCAGCAGCAAACCCAGCACAACGTCGGCAATGTAGTGCTGCTTGATGAACAGAGTAGCCGCCACGATCAATGCCGTCCAGACACTGAGGATAATACCCAAAGTCTTGTTCACCTTCACCCAATAGATGGCCATGATCGTGGAAAGTGAAGTATGCAGACTCGGAAAATCATTGAAGGGATGATCGCCAGCATACACCGCCATCACCATCTTCGAGAAAGTATCCGTGCTGGTCAGAACAGGGCGCACTACTTCTGTCTGCAGAAAATAGTAGAACGCATAGCTGACGAACCAGACGGCAATCATCGTCAACGCGGCAGCCTGAAAATCTTTGGTACGGAACAACAAGAACAAGAGCAGCGTAGCATAAATATAGGGCTGCAGTGAGTTATAGGGAATTACAAAAATGGGGATGACCGGAATCGCCGAGTCTAACGCGGTATGCAGATTCAGAATTGCCGGGCCGTGATTCAACAGGGTATAGATCTGGCTGACAAAATACACCGCCACCGCCAGAACCAGACACTCCAACGCATTTCCCCACCCGGTATAGAAAATTCCCTGTCCAAAAACCTTTTTCAATGTTGATTTCACCTTTTTCTCTCCTTTTCAAGATAAGAATTGCCAGAGGGCATTACCCTCTGGCAAACGGATCATCTCTCAACATCTTAGCACGATTTCTCGGTGATGTTGCAACGAAAAAGCTAACTGGCTTTGCGCCTGACTTTTAAGACGGCGATCTTGGTAGAGTGATTGAACGGCGCCGGGTCCACAGGTGGCTGACGCACCACAGTATCAGGAAAACCAGTCACATCTGCCGGCACAGGCAAGGTAGTCACGACTTCCAGGTAACCATCTGTGCACAAACGCTGCAGCGAATCCATGTATTCCTGCCCGGAGAGAAAGAGTGCGTTATTGATGGCAATCAAATAGCCGCCATCCTGCACCAGCGGACGAACTTTGTTGAGCATACGGGTGGATTCGGAGACCAGATCGACTTTGCCTTTTTCGGTAACCGAAAAGAAGGGAGGATCGAGAATCACCACCTCAAAAAGATGCTGCCCTTTCTTTAACCAGCCAATTTCACTAAAAATGTCATTGGCGACAAGTTTCATTCGGCCCAGATCAAGATGATTCAGCATAGCGGAAGTCCTGGCCAAATCCAAAAAGCCGCGGTTAAGATCCACCTGGCGGACACTGGCAGCCCCACCCGCCAAAGCAGTGATCCCCAAACTGCCCGTGTACGCAAAAGTATTCAGCACCGACTTACCGGCACAATTTTGCTGCAACCAGGTACGCAATTCACGGGTATCCAGATAGAAACTGGCATCCTGATTCATCTGCAGACGAAGCGCATAATGCACCCCGTTCTCGATGACCTCGACCGCCGGGGAAGTTCCCCAGACAATCTCGCCCTGCTTCTGTGCCCGATCCCCGCCACGCTGTTTCTGCACGACACACTCCAACCAGGGAAGCTTCTGCAAGTAAAAGGCGCGGGCTGTTTCAAGCCAGACAGCGGCTGCAGACAAATTTTCTGCTCCCGTGCTCAACAGCAGCGTCTTCCCGAAAACGTCCGCGGTGAGGTCCGCCTGCCCTTCGTAATAACCAGAAAACAAACGAAATGCCGCTGTATGCGGTTCTGAAACCAACGTCAAGCGGGCAGACAGCGCCTGCGCCAGAGAATCTTCAAGTGAAGGAGAATTCATAGGGGGAAATCCAGACTATTTTTTAGAAGCCGTAGGGTAGCGATAAACAATTGCCAGGCCACCTTCAGCAGTCTCGCGGTAGACGTGGGGCAGGTCGCGGCCCGTCCGGGCCATGACCTTGACCACTTCATCGAAAGAGATGCGGTGGCTGCCATCCGAATAGAGCGCAAAGGAAGCGCAATCAATGGCTCGGGTTGCCGCGAAAGCATTGCGTTCGATGCAGGGAATCTGTACCAGTCCATTGACCGGGTCACAGGTCAACCCCAGATGATGCTCCATGCCCATTTCAGCTGCATACTCGATCTGGCGAATGGAGCCGCCCATCAATTGCGTGGCGGCCGCCGCTGCCATTGCACAGGCGGAGCCAATTTCACCCTGACAGCCTACTTCCGCCCCTGAGATCGAGGCATTGGCTTTGATCAAATTACCGATCAGACCGGCCGCCGCCAGAGCGTGGAGTAAATCTCGTTCAGGGGTAGGCAGGGTATCTTCGATGTGACGCAGCACTGCCGGGAGCACCCCGGCTGACCCGCAGGTCGGCGCCGTGACGATCTCACCGCCCACAGCGTTTTCTTCCGCTACCGCCAGCGCATACGCCGGCAAATAGCCTTCTTTCTTTAACTGCCCGCCAGTCATCTGAATCTTGCGGTAGATCGTCCAGGCATGGCGTGCCAGCCCTAACCCACCCGGCAAAACGCCTTCTGAGTTCAAACCGCGTTCGATCGAACGATGCATGGCTGCCAGAATCTCGGCCAAGAAATCCCAGATCGCCGAACCTTCCTTCTCTTCCACATATTCCCACAGGGTCTTGCCGGCATGAGTACACTCGTGCATGATTTCCTGCAGGGAAGATTCAGTATATATTTGTTTACTTTCGACGTTCTCCCCCTCTGCCAGGATCGCTCCCCCACCAATGCTGTAACCCTGCCAGCGATCTGTCACCTGCCCGTCTGAACTCAATGCCTCGAAGATCATCCCATTGGGATGGCGAGACAATTCCTCATCCGGCTTCCAGACAAATTCCACGGTCAGGGGTTCAAATACGCCACGGATGGCGGCATCGGTTAAATGCCCTCTGCCCGTCGCAGCCAGACTCCCATAAAGGGTAACGCGAAAGTTGCGTGCTGATGAATTTTTTTGCAGGAATTTTTGAGCAGCAAAACGCGGCCCCATAGTGTGACTGCTCGAGGGGCCCGTACCAATGCGATAAAGTTCGCGGATCGTCTCCATATTCGCGGCTAATTATAGCTGGATTCAGCCTGAAACGGAGGTCAATCGCCTGGTCAACCTCAATGAGAAGGAGGCTGGTTGATCAGCAGCCAGTACATCCCCAGCGCTTTGGCCGCTTCCATGAATTTTTCGAAATCGACCGGTTTCACGATATAACTGTTGACTCCCAGCCGATAACTCTCGATGATATCCCGTTCTTCACGTGAAGAAGTCAAAACGACGACCGGGATTGTTTTGGTCCTTTCGTCCGACTTCACCTTGCGCAGTACTTCCAGACCATCCACTTTGGGCAACTTGAGATCCAACAAGATCACGCGGGGAGAATTGCTTAACTCTCCATCGCCATCACGCTCGGAGCCATAAAGCAATTCCAATGCTTCTTCGCCATCCCGGGCAATCAAAATATCGTTCGCCAGGTGATTTTTCTTGAAGGCATGCATCGTCAATTCGATGTCACTCGGATTATCTTCGATGTATAAAATTTCAACTTGATTGGTCATTTTCATAATCCTCCCCAATGGTAAAGGAGAACGTCGTTCCTTCGCCAAGTACAGAGTCTGCCCACACTTCTCCACCATGTTTCTCGATGACACGCTTCACAATCGCCAACCCTACTCCTGTACCCTCAAAATCTTCAGACCGATGCAAACGCTGAAAAACGCCAAAGAGTTTATTATAGAAGCGCATATCAAAACCCACTCCATTATCACTAACATAATAACAATTTTTGTTCTTTTTTTCTACATTTTCACCAGCAGGAGGCTGATAGGAATGGTAGCCAATTTCTATCCGTGCCTGCCCACAATCACGAGTAAACTTGATCGCATTCGAGATGAGATTTACATAGACCTGCTTCAGCAAGTTTACGTCCGCCAGACAGGGCGGCAATGGATGGATCACAAACTCAATTTCGCGCTCTGAATTATCGTTTTGCAGCATTTCTGTGACTTCGCGAACCACCTTCTCTGTATCGACCTCCTGACGCTGAATGGATTGCTTCCCTAAGCGTGAAAAGGCCAGTAAGTCATCGACCAGATTGCCCATGTTGCGGGTATTCTGGCGGATGATCTCCAAATAGCGCAATATTTCAGCCGAAACCTCATCTGAATATTCATCTATGATGATCTGAGAAAAGCCATCGATGGCACGGATGGGAGCGCGCAGGTCATGTGAAACCGAGTAAGAGAAAGACTCCAGTTCCCGGTTCACAGCCGTCAGTTCGGCTGTACGTTCGATCACTCGCTGTTCCAATTCAT
>JAAZOQ010000070.1 GCA_012797695.1 Anaerolineaceae bacterium
ACTCCCATCCCTTATTACGTCACCGCCACGGTCATGAGCGGAGAGATTCAGGCGCCGGCGATTCTCTATCACCGTTTTGCCAACGATACCCATGACGCCACTTCCACCTATACCCGCTTTTCTGACTTGAAGGCAGAGCTGCAGAAACTTTATGATGCCGGTTATAGCCTGGTCTCGATGAGTTCCTGGCTCGACGGCACTTTCAGTGTCCCTGCCGGCCGCCGACCCCTGCTCTTCACCCTGGATGATGGCATCTTCGCCGATCAGCTTTACATTGGTGACGATGGGGTTCCCTCCCAGCTTTCTGGGCTGGGCATCCTTTACCAGTTTTCGCAGGAACATCCCGATTTTGGCTATGCCGCCTCGATCTACGTCAACACGGGCGATAAATACTATGGCGATCTGCAGATCGGGGATTGGTTCTACGTCAGTTCCGATGCTTCAGTCTGGAAAAAGAAGCTGGCAGATACGATCGTGTGGATGATGGAACACAATATCGAGATCTATAACCACACCTATACTCACGTGGACCTCTCCGCGACCAGCCTCGACGGCATCACTTATCAATTGCAGAAGAATGACGAGACCGTCCGCGATTATCTGGCCCTGGCAAATCGTTCCGATCTGGATGCTCAGTTGGGCAACATCATTGCCCTGCCTTACGGCATCTGGCCTTCCACGCAGGAAGGCATTGATTTGCTCAAGAATTATCGGAATCCCGAAGGAAAACCGGTGGCCGCTATTCTCGAAGCCTATAATGCGGATGAACCGCAGCTTACCCCATCGGTCTTTACCGCGAATTATGACCGCATGAGCCTGCCGCGCATTACTTCAACAGTTTCTTCCATCGATTGGGTAGTTGCCCACAAAGACGAAATTCCCACCGCCCAGAGCTGCCAGCTTGGGCCCACGCTCGAGACTCAGGCTGCTGACCCCGCCACGCTGCAGTCTCTCATCAGCAGCGCCGTCAAGGCAGGGACCTGCCCCTCTGGCGTTTACCACGTGGGCGATCTCATTTTTGTGGCTCAAAATGGGGCGGTAAGTCCTTTTACCCCACCCTCAAATTGATCCCTGATAATGTTGCGCTCGAGAACCGCTTCTGAGTTCGGATGCGGTTCTTTTTCTATCTTTTGTATAATAAAAGGAAGGATCAATTATATCGACTCCAGCTTTCGCAGGAGGTTTAGATGGGAAAGATCACTCAGATCGTCAAACGCACCGGGGCCATTGTCCCTTACAATCGTGAACGTATCACCAACGCCATTTATCGTGCTGCCGTGGAAGTGGGAGGGCGAGATCGTGAGCTGGCAGAAGACCTGGCTGCTCAGGTAGAAGCCCTTCTCGAAGCCAGAACCCCCGCGGGCAAGATCCCCAACATCGAGACCATTCAAGATCTGGTCGAGAAGGTGCTCATCGAAAATGGCCATGCCCGCGTAGCCAAAGCCTACATTTTGTATCGCGATGAACGGGCGCGCCATCGCAAGCAGCAAGAAGCGCAGATTGCTCGTCCTTCCGAGAAGATCCCCTGGGCCAAGATCTGGCACGTGCTCGATTGGGCCGTTGCGCACCGGGTAAATACTGTGGCCGGCCTGAACGAACGTCTGGACCGCGGAGAGTTTCCTCAAATCATTACCGAATCCGAAGCTGCCTACAACGTCGATGTCGAAACCGCCGTCAAAGCGATTGAACAGCGCCGTGATCAATTGAAGATCATCGTCATCACCGGGCCCTCTTCTTCTGGCAAGACTACCACCACCTTGAAGGTGGGCGCGCGCCTCGAGCACCTCGGCTTAAAGCTGATCACCCTGTCAGTGGATAACTACTTCTTCGATCTCAACATGCACCCTCAAGATGAATTTGGCGATCATGATTATGAAACCCCCAACGCCCTGGATATTCCGCTCATTAACCGCCATCTGGCAGCTCTTATCCGCGGGGAAGAGATTACCGTTCCTTTCTACGATTTTCATACCGGCATGCGCGACCCGGCGCGCAGCACAAAGATGCACCTCAATGAAAATGAGCTGATCCTGATCGATTCATTGCACGGCATGTATCCCCCCATGACCAGTGATGTGCCGGCCGAGCAGAAATTCAAGCTGTATCTCGAACCCCTGCTCCAAACGAAAGGAATCGATGATGAGTATGTGCGCTGGACGGATATTCGTTTGATCCGGCGTATGCTGCGCGACGCTTCCCAGCGCGCTTACGATCCGCGCCAGACCCTGGAGCACTGGCACTATGTGCGCACCAGCGAAATGCGCAACATTTTGCCCCACATCAATGACAGCGATTGCATCATCAATTCAGCCATGCCTTACGAATTGCCGATCTATGCCCAGCGCATGCTGCACTCCTTCACGGAGTGGGCGGCTGCCTACCGCGACGATCCGCTGCGTCAGGATGCCTTTACCCGTGCGGATCGCGTGGCCCAGTTGCTGGCAAGCATTCATCCGCTGGGAGACGAGAAAAATATTCCCTCTGATTCGGTTGTACGCGAGTTCATTGGGGGATCCAGCCTGAAGTATTGAGTCAACTTATGTCGAAAACCATTATTGCCAAAAATCCACTGAAAGACCGTTCTGCCGTGCAGCGCCGTCATGCGCCCACCTATGTCTTGATCTTGCTGTTGAGCTTTGCTTTTTCTGTAACGGCTACCCGCATCTTTCTCAATCTGACCGGCTTTCCGCAGATTGGCGGCGGGGAATTGCACATTGCCCACGTGCTCTGGGGCGGGCTTTTCCTCTTTATTGCCAGTTTGGTCCCGCTGATCTTCGCCAATCAGTGGGCACTCGAATTGAGCTCACTGATCAGTGGCATCGGTGTGGGTCTTTTCATCGATGAAGTTGGTAAGTTCATTACCAGTTCCAATGATTATTTCTACCCCACCGCCGCACCGATCATTTACACTTTCTTCCTTCTGACCGTGCTCGTATTTGTACAGGTCAGACATCAGCGCAAGCCTTCTCACCGCGCCGAGATGTATGCCATCCTTGAGGATTTCGCCGAGGTACTCGATCGGGATTTGTCAGAATTCGAGTTCAAACAATTGAACGCTCGTTTGGAGGAAGTCCTTGCAGATTGCAGCGACGATCAGCTCCGTGGATTGGCGCTAAGCCTGCAAACCTTTCTCCAGCAGCGCCCCCAGCTTGCTCCCCACGACCCTACTCTGGTCGAACG
>JAAZOQ010000427.1 GCA_012797695.1 Anaerolineaceae bacterium
ATAGGCATTCCAGATGTTCACCATGCGATTGGTGTGCTCATCCGGGCTTTGTACGGCGTAACGGCCAAGCAGGTCATCCCAATAGGCATTCAACTCCGCGAAGGCACGATCAACCGTCGCAAACTGGAGGTAATCGGAAAGAATGGGGCGAACATGTTTCTTGTTGATCGTCTGCGAATCCGCCGGGTCGAACTTCTCTTCCACGGCGTTTTCTTGATAGCCCAGCAAAAAGAGGATGCGCTTGCTTTCGCCGGGCTGCAGCGTGACCTTGACCTGATGCGAGCCGATCGGCTGCCAGCCGTGTGCCACGGAATTGTGCGCCTGCCCGGCTTTGACCACCTGTGGAGTGGCAAAACTGCCGTACGGCCCCAGAAAATCCTCACGCTGGGTATCGAAACCGGCCACCGTTTCGGAGCAGGCAAAATAAGCAAAATGATTGCGGCGTTCGCGGTACTCGGTCTTGTGATAGATCGTACTGCCCTCGATCTCCACTTCGGCAATATTGAAATTACGCTGGAAGTTGGTGGCATCGTCGTTGGCGTCCCACAGGCAGAATTCCACGAATGAGAATAAGTCAAGAGAAGCTGCCTGAGCCCGCTTGTTCGTCACGGTCAGATCCCACACCTCGAGGGTTTCATTCAGCGGCACAAAATAACGGACGCTGGCAGCAATGCCTTTGCGCTCCGAGCCAATAATGGTGTAGCCCATGCCATGACGGCAGGTGTAATTCTCGACCTCGGCCTGCACCGGCTGCCAAGAGGGTGACCAGAAATCCCCCTCGGCATCGCGCACGTAAATGTAGCGTCCGCCCGTGTCGAACGGAACGTTATTGTAGCGGTAGCGGGTCAAACGACGCAGGCGGGCATCTTTATAAAAGCTGTAGCCCCCCGCCGTGTTGGAGATGATGCCAAAATAATCATTGCTGCCCAGATAATTGATCCAGGGTAAAGGGGTATCCGGACGCGTGATGACATATTCACGGTGGGAATCATCGAAATAACCAAACCGCATAGCAACCTCGAAATGTGGAGTTTATTGGAGCGGGACGAGCAGCAGGGTCACGGATTCCGCCGGAACGATCACGGTGAAATCTTTGTCGATCTCGACTTCACTGATGTGCTCGTGGAAACGGCAAGAATCAGAAGCAAATAACACGGCTTTGCCCATGTGCTTCAGGTTCAACGCCTTCATCGAAATAGAGATGTCCCGCGGACTGCGGTTGTGCAGGATCATGCGGGTATTCCCCTCGCGGTCATCCGCCGAATAGATGGAGCAGTCTTCGTACACCCGCGAAGAGAAGGTAACACCCGAACTGAATCGTTGCACCATTTGCGAGGCCGATAGGGTTGTAGCATTGGTTTTGTGAAGTAAGGTATCAGTTAACATATTCATTTCTTCCACTTTTCTAATGCACTCCTGACTGACATTCCTTTTCAAACGAATCAACGACCTGGAAGCCGGGTGAGGTTCCCCTCCCCTTTTCCCGACCGGTTATGCCCATCTTTATGCCTTTATGCCGGGATCTTGCTCCTGGCACCGCAGGTACTGCGTACGATCAACTCGGTCGCCAGCAGCAAATGCTGTGTCTGTTCACGCGGATGGTGAATCAGATCGATCAACATATCTGCCGCCAACGAACCCATGCGCACCACCGGCTGCCGGATCGAAGTCAGCGGAGGCATGACCTGGCTGGCTGCCGGCAGATCATCGAAACCGACCACCGCCACATCCTCGGGGATGCGCAGCCCGGCTTCACGGATCGCGCGGATCGCTCCCATCGCCATCATATCGCTGGCCGCAAACACCGCATCGGGATGCTGCTCCAGCAGCTTTTTCATGCCCTGGTAGCCGCTCTCTTCGGTAAAACTGCCTTCCACCACCAGCGCCTCCTCCAGCGGAATCTGCCGGGACTGCAGCGCCTTCTGATACCCCTGATAACGGTCGAAACCGCCGACCATGTTCAGCGGGCCGGTAATGGTCGCCACACGATGATGATTTTGCTTGAGCAGATGCAGCGTCGCGTCCATACCGCCCTGAGTGTTATCCACATCGATGTAATTCACATCCAGCTTCGGATGGCGCCCCACCAGCACGAACGGCATCTTGCTCTGGTACAGCGACTGCACGATCGGATCGTCCATCACCATAGATGACACCACCACCCCATCCAGCAGACCATTGTGCAGGATCTGGTTAATGGTGCGGCGTTCGAATTCGAGATCCGCCAGCCACAGCATGACGGAATATTGTTGAGCATTGCAAGCGGCGGTTACACCGCGAATCAGTTGGGGGAAGTAAGGGTCAGTGAACAGTTCAGAAACACCCGCCGGGGTGACCAGCCCTATGATGTTCGTCCGGCGTGCCGCCAACCCGCGCGCGGCCAGGTTTGGCTGGAAGTTGTACTCCTGAATGACCTTCATGACCCGTTCACGGGTCTCGCTTTTAACTTTCTCATCCCCGTTAATCACGCGAGAAACGGTGGAACGCGAAACTCCGCTTTTTTCAGCAATATCTTCGAGGGTCAGTGGCATAAGGCTTCTGGGAGCGCTCTCATTTCTTGGGATAAAAAAACCGTTTAAAACGGCTCTTTTCCGGCCAATTGGCTGGTTTTTCTGACTTATTTCGAGGATTATCGAGCACTTTTTGGGAGCGCTCTCATAGATTTAATTATAGACACTATTTCCAAAAAGTCAATAGCTCTTTTTTTACGCAAATCTCTGGTTTGTGACTGAGAAT
>JAAZOQ010000428.1 GCA_012797695.1 Anaerolineaceae bacterium
TCTGGCAGTAACGATCATTTACCAGGTTCTCCTTCCCAAACTGGTCGTTCCCCTGCTGCAGGGGTCACTGACCGTATTGATCCCCCTGTTCCTCTCTGGTTTACTGCTGACCAAACTTTCCCCGCGCCTGTCACGGTTGGGAAATTTCTCGATGGCCTATCTGGTCGCCTGTGGGGCTGCCATTGCCATTGGAGGGGCATTGCTGGGAACGCTCTTCACACAGGTAAAAGGCGCCATGAATTCAATGGCTCCTGCCGCCACAGCCAGCGTCGATCAAAAATGGACGCTGATTCTAGAAGGCGGCTTCATTCTGCTTGGAACGATTGCCTCGCTGGCCTATTTCAATTTCGGCACGCGTGAAAATAAGAACAAGACCGGAAAGCGCCCGCCTATGGTGCGGTTATTCTCGGCAGTCGGACAATTTTTCATCGCGGTTACACTGGGAGCCGTCTTTGCAGGTGTGTTGACTTCCACAATTACCGCTCTCATTGAGCGCAGTGATTTTCTCCTCACCGCGATAAAAACCTTCCTTGGGTTAGGTTGACATGAGCCCACAGAATCAAGAAGCTCTTACCGTTCTGGCTCTGGATATCGGCAGTGTGCACACCCGCGCTCTGCTTTTTGAGGTAGTAGAAGAATCTTACCGCTTCATTGCTGCCGGGGTAACTCCTTCCACCAATGACGCTCCCATCAACGATATCATCATTGGTGCACTGGAAGCTGTGAAACAACTGCAAGAGATCACCGGGCGAATCTTTTTGAGCCCCCAAAACTCTCTAATCAGCCCCAGTCAGGCTGGCGGAGAAGGCGTAGATCGGCTGTATGTAGCCTATTCCGTCGGCCGCAAGATTCGGGTCGCAACTTTTGGTTTGATGGCCGATGTTTCCATGCAATCCATCAACAAACTGGCTGCTTTTTTGCCTGCTGAACTGGTCGAGAGTGTCTGCCTTAATGATCCCCGCACGCTCCAGCAAAAAATGGGCGATGTGCTTCACGCTCAACCAGATCTGTTCCTCTTTGCCGGGGGAACGGACCGCGGCGCCAGTCGCTCCGTCAACAAAATGGCCAATCTGATCGAAGCCATCCTGCAATTGATGCCCCAGAGCAGCCGTCCCCAGGTCATTTACTCGGGGAATCAACTCCTGGCCAAACCCTTGCGAGAAAGCATTGGAGCTTTCACCAAATTCACCAGCACTGCCAACATTCGCCCCATGATGGATGAAGAAGATCTCGACCAGGCGGCGGAAGATTTCGCCCGCATCGTCACCGAGATTCATGGCCGTGAAAAAGAAGGCCTGGCACGTCTTGGAGCCATGAGCAATGATCAGCCCAGTCCCTCTTCACTCGCCATTGGGCGCATCACCCGCTTTCTCAGCAAAGTCGGCGATCCAGAAAAGGGAGTGTTGACCATCGATCTGGGCGCCTCAGCAACCATCGCAGCCTCCGCCCAGCAGGGGAATCTCTCGCTGAACGTTCTCCCCTATGGGTCTGGGCAAGGATTTGCTGATTTTCTCGAACATACTCCCTTCTCAGAAATCTCGCAGTGGTTCCCTGGCGGCACAGATGCCCACGCTGCCAGTGACATGCTCTGGCAGAAAACTGTTTTCCCCGCTTCTGTGCCTATGACCCGCGAAGCACTGGACGTTGAACAAGCAGCTACCCGTGTTCTGCTACAAACCCTGATGAAGGACCTTGAAAAACGCGGCGCCCTGCTGCCACAAGGTTATGAAACAATTTTGCTTTCAGGAGCAGCTCTTACCCAAGCAGCTTCATCTGCACAACTGCTCTTGATGCTGCTGGATGGGTTACAACCCAAAGGGATTTCCACACTGATCCTTGACTCTCATTCAATTCTTGCCACGTTGGGAGCCATCGCGCGTACCCTGCCGGTGCTGCCGGTACAGGTACTGGAGTCCGCGGCTTTTGCCAATCTGGCCACAGTGATCTCAACAGAAAGCA
>JAAZOQ010000429.1 GCA_012797695.1 Anaerolineaceae bacterium
AATCCAATCCCGGCCTACTACGATCATCTGCGCAAACTGATCGATTTTGATCTGATTGCCGAGAACCCGCAGTGCTTTGTGGTCGACTCGATGTATGGCTCCGGGCGAGGTGTCATCCGCGGCATTTTGCAGGGTTCCGGTTGCGAGATTCAAGAAATCCGCAGTGAAATGAACCCGGGTTTTGGCGGAGTACATCCTGAGCCGATTGCCAGGTATCTTAAACCGCTGGCGGGTGCCATTGGTGCCGGAATGGGCAATTTCGGTCTGGTCACAGATGGAGATGCTGATCGCATTGGCGCCATGGATGAGCGCGGTAATTTTGTGGATCCGCATAAGATCATGGCCCTGGCCTTGCGCCACCTGGTAGAAAGACGGCATATGACCGGTTCGGTCGTGCGGACTGTTTCCACCACCCGCATGATCGATCGTCTGGCAAAAAAATATGGCCTGGTTTTGCATGAGACCCCGGTGGGGTTTAACCATATTGCGGATTACATGATGAAAGAAGACGTTTTGATCGGCGGTGAGGAATCCGGTGGGATTTCTTTCAAAGGTCACATTCCTGAAGGAGATGGCCCGATCATGGGGCTGCTGCTGGTCGAAATTCTAGCTGCCAGTAATGCCTCACTTTATGAATTGGTCGAAGATTTGCAAAAAGAAGTGGGTCCGACCGTCTACGAGCGCACGGATTTACGTTTGAAATCGCCGGTTCCACGCGAGAAGATGATCGAAACCCTCCTGCAGGTAGCTCCGCAGCACCTGGGCGGGGAAAGCGTGGTCGAGGTTAGCAAACTGGATGGCGTGAAGTACATTCTTGCCGATGATTCCTGGCTGCTGATCCGTCCTTCTGGAACGGAACCGGTCTTGCGCGTCTATGCTGAAGGCCGCTCTCCTGAGATGATGAAAGCGTTACTCAAATTCGGCGAAGAGATTGCCAACAAGATCGCCTGATTCGAAGTATCATTCCGTGCAGGCTGCCCAGAACATGCGGCAGCCTGTTTTATATTAAGGGGAAAATAAATCTAAAACTGGTACTGAAACAGATCGATTTCTTCGCGAAAAACTTCCTCGACGCGTTTTTCTGTTTCTTGGTCGTAGTATTGGTGGTAATCCTTTTTCCCTTTACGGATCCCTGCTTTAGCGTGGGGCAGTTCCAGAGGTTCTGGAAGGCCTAATTGGATGCGCATGGCTTCTAATTCATCGTTCAGGTGTTCATATTGCAAAATTTTATTGGCGACGATATTGCCGCGGATTGAGTAGATGCCAAACCCTTTGCGTTTTACTTCATAGAGGGCAGGCGAATTGATGAATTCGAGGAATTCTGGGCGCGATTCATTCTGGAATTGCCAGAAATATTGTGAGATCAATCTGTCCCAGGGATTGCGTTCAATGGCAAATTTGGTATACCCTTCCCAGATATGCAGGGGAATCAGACTGCGTACTTCATAGGCCGAAATGTGGTTGTAGAACTTTTGCTTGCGGTATCCTTTGAATAGATACTCAGGCAGTTCACGCAATTGCATCTCTTTGAGTGGATAATCAAAGTTTTGTGCCCCGGAATATCCGAGTTCCTTGCGGGTGGCTTCATCCTCGGGAATGATTGGTGTGATGATATCTTCCGGTCCGCAAAACTTAGAGAGAGCAATTTCTACTGATGTACCCGCAGTTTTGGTTGTTTTGAGAAAAATAAAATGATATTTGTGAGAAATGATCATGACATACAGCCTCGTTAAGAAATAAGCAAATTTCAGTATACCAATGACTCTTGTCCTTTTTTCTCGAAAAGGACCGATCTCTACAATTTCTGCAGAAAAAATTCACATTTGGGAGCAGAAGGGCTTGTGACGATTTCCCCTAGATGTGCGTTGTTAATTAAAAAAGAAGCTGCCAGTTCATTGACTGGCAGCTTCGCTTCTTTAGTGTAATGCGGTCCGCAATTTGCGGCTGAGGAAGATTACTCCAATCAAAACGATGGCCAGGATGACCAGCCCCGGAACGCCGTATTCATCGGCAAACCCCGTTTCGGGCAGGGCAGTGGAAGTGACTGCCGGGGTTCCTGTGCCTGAAGCACCTCCCTGCGCGGCCATTTGGGTTTGCAGTGCAGAAACGGTTGCCAGTTCATCAGCGGAGAGCTGCGCTCCCATGACCACCACTGGGGTGGCAGTGGCCTGCATAATGACCGGGGTACTCGTGGCAGCCTGTGCTGCCAGAACGGGAGTAGCGGTGGCCTGTGCCTGTACGGCCATTGCGGTAGCGGCCATGGCCGTGGCTGTATTCGCCGCATTGATCTGGGCAGCTTGTTCCAGACTGGCCGCTCTTTGTTGTGAGATGATTCCAGGGGCAATCAAGAGCAGCAGGACCAGGGCGAGAATGAGGATGACACCAATGATAGCCAACGCCAGGCCGAAAGAGTTTTTCTGCTGTTGCGGTGGCTCCGGTTCCGGAGTGGGCTCTGATTCACCGCCAAAGCCGAAATCAGGATTGAATTGCTCGTCATCGAAATTGTTTAATGCCATGGTACTCTCCTTCTCTGGATGCCCTAAGAATTTTGGGTGAATCCAATACTATCCAGATTATTGATTGGGATGGTTCTTCTTTCTCTATTATCCATAATTACACTGGCCGCGTAAACTCGCAGACCATTGGGTAAAACGGTCAAACCGGGCAGAATTTTTTCAATGACCCCGGTTTGTCCCAAAAATGGAGCGGTATGAATGCGCACGCGTTGCCCACTGGTGACGCGAAAGTTGGCAGGAGCAGCTTCCTTTTCCAGTGGGTTGGGAATGACTACTTCTGGCTGCAACAAATCAGAAGAAGCATCGATCTGGGTGTTGAGGATCACTTCGTGAGAATTGTATTGAGCCAGTAGTTTATGGGCATCGCTGTTCATTCTTCCGTTGCCGAAACCCTCCAGTAACAAGATTGGGTAAGGCTGTGCCAGGGCTTTTTCGCGTAACGCTGCCGGCATGCAGCCAATGATCAACCCCTCCACGGGCAAACTGGCGGCTGTATCCAACACAGCCGGGTCGGTCAGGGTAGAGCAGGCAATGATTGTTCCGCGGGCGGTGATTCCCAGATCTGCCGAAGAGAGCAGTGAGTTTGGTGACTCACTTTTCATCATCAAAATCGCCTGGGCAAACTTTCCATTTCCCCAGATTCCCTGGATTACAGCAGCGCTGGCTTCGATTACAGCTCCACGGTCAGTGAGAATCTCGGCCACCGTGCCAGAATACCGGGATGCCAGAGTGAGTGTCTTGGTCTCGGTTTGGATGAGAATTTGCCCTTCACGTATTGAAAGGATCTTGCCGGGAGCGGGGGTACGGATGATCCGCGAGAAGAGGCCGCCCGTTTCGGCTAAAATGTCATTCTCTCCCAGTGTTTCCCCGGCTTTACGCTGGATCATTTTCTCTGCGGTTTTAGGCCCGGGTAGGCCCAGCGCGCGGACTACATCGACCAGCTCGTGATGCACCGGGATAACTGCTTCAGCCAATGGGTCACCCACATTTACTTTTTGCCCAAGACGGACCAATACCGTCCCCGCCACCGGCAGGCTGTGGCTGCGGCGCAGACGAATGGAAGGGGTGATTTGGGTAAAAGAGGTGACCATTTCTTCTCCTGAACTACCAGTTGCAATTAACGTACCACTTTCTTTGGGCTCACCATTGCATTCCAACGGCTAAACAGCTCGCTGCGAATTGCCGGGTTGGTCGGCAATTTTAACGGACGATTGCGGGCATCGATGACAATGCCGCACAGCCCGCCGTTGACCTTGAATTCGGAATCCAGTAATTCAGAGGCACCAATTTGAGCCAATCGACTGACGTCAAGCTCCAAACGAGCACTTTCTCCGGTACGCAGAGGCAGCATGACCAGTGCTCCTTGCTTGACGGTGACTTCGCGCGATTTTCCGTCTTTGTAGGTAATGTGAGCCTTAAGCAGCGGAACCCCTACTCGCACGTTGCTTTCTGTTGAGATCACTGTGGCCAGATTGGCAAAAGCCGCGGACTCCAGTACCTGTACCGGCAGCACCGGCAGGGTACGCGCGATGGCTCCCAACGTGGCAAGAATTGAATGAGAGTCAAGGATCAGCGTGGAAATCCCTTTGGGTTGTAACCCATCCAGCAACATCAAGAGCAGTTGCGCAGGTGAAGCTGCTTGGGTAAGAACTGCTCCTGAAAGCAGAATTGTTTCATAACCCTGTGGAAGCAGGGCGCCGCGTTTTTCAAGGTCCTTCATCAGGGTTTGCAGCAAAACACGGGTTGCTGCTTGTTCAACGTCCAGTGCTTCGCGGGTCATGGGCACAGAAGCGGGGAAGACAGTTTTTTGCCAGAGCATGTCACTGGCGGCGTGGGCATCTGTACCGCCGGGGAACCACTGCGAGATTTCTGAGAAGGGAGTATGTTCGAGAAAATCAGCAAATCCTTGCCCAGACCCATAGGGGAGAACGTTCAGCGAGAGATTCCCCTGTTGGGCGGAGGCAGCGATGGTTGCTGAGGCGCCCAGATCGATGGCCAGCACTCCCTTTTCTGGGTCGCCGACTTTGCTGAGAAAGCGGGTGATGCGCCCGATAGCCAGGGAAGAAGGACTGGGCTGATCGTTGCTCATGGCTCCAAGGCGTGCCAGGCCTTCTTTTTCGCGGCCATGAATCTCGGTGACGATGCGGGCAAAATCTTCCGCTGCCTGGTCAAGATCTTCTTCGTCCATCATGGGGCGAATGTTAGCCGTACTGGTGAATTTGGTAAAAGCTCCAATGCTTTCTCGCATGGGTTTGGCCAGGAGTTGATTCCCCGAGTAAATGACTTGGGGCCGGCTGCTCTGGGGCATCAATTGCAAGATAGCTTCGATCAGATTGGCCATTTTGTTGACGGAGCGACTGGCGCCGCGGTCCGTCCCCCCGGCAAAGAGGAACAGATCTGGTTGAGCGTGAAGCACATCGTCCATTTTTTGCTGGAGCGTGCGGGGATCATTGAGGCTGACACTCTCAACCAGTTCAGCAGGCAAAAAGGCGGCCAGTTTGTTGAGGGATTGCATGGAAACGTCAGCCATCAAACCAAAAGTTGCAACCCGGATCTTGCGGCCGACGGAATAGGCTACATACAACCGATCTACGCCTTCTCCGCCAGCCTGACTGGGGCTGATCAGAGAGTTTTGAGGGCTCAAAAAGATTCGTCCGGTGATCTCTTGCAGTTGTTTCACGGCTTCCAGTGCACCAATGATGATATCGTTGATGGGAGCGTCATTGGTGGAAGGAGTTACCCCGGCAGCGATGAAGCGGTAAGATTCTTCCACTACTTCAAAGAGCAGAGCGCGGGTGTGCACACTGCCGATATCCAGAGCCAGAACGGTAAGAGCTTCTTGATTCTGTGGGCTCATGTCAACCTAATCCGAAGAAGGTTTTAATCGCGGTGAAAAGAAAGTCACTGCGCTCAATGAGAGCGGTAATTGTGGAAGTCAACACACCCGCAAAGACGGCTCCCAGTGTAACCGCGATGAAAAATTGCCCGACTGCCGAGAATAACCGCACCATAGGCGGGCGCTTCCCGGTCTTGTTCTTATTTTCACGCGTACCGAAATTGAAATAGGCCAGCGATGCAATCGTTCCAAGCAGAATGAAGCCGCCTTCTAGAATCAGGGTCCATTTTTGATCGACGCTGGCTGTGGCGGCAGGGGCCATTGAATTCATGGCAGCTTTTACCTGTGTGAAGAGCGTTCCCAGCAAAGCTCCTCCAATGGCAATGGCAGCCCCACAGGCGACCAGATAGGCCATCGAGAAATTCCCCAACCGTGACAGGCGCGGGGAAAGTTTGGTCAGCAGTAAACCAGAGAGGAACAGGGGGATCAATACGGTCAGTGACCCCTGCAGCAGGGGAACGACCAGTTTGGGAAGGAGAACCTGGTAAATGATCGTTACTGCCAGA